>CAZBBU010000008.1:682-15261 GCA_964489965.1 uncultured bacterium | reverse complement strand
TCGAGTTCGGCAAGCTGTTCCCGGTACGGGTCCAGGCTGGTGACGCTGTAGATGGCCGGGCTGTAACGGTTGCTGCTGTGGTCGCCTGTGAACAGGTGGCGTTCGTCGGTCAGCCAGGTGACGTCGGCCTCTTCTGTAAGTGCCCGCAGCAGTTCGGCGAGTACGCGGTGGAAGTGCGCGTACACCCTTTCGATGTTCCTGGCTTGCGTCATGCAGCAAGCATAGCACTGTGTGCTATTAAGCCGATAGCCCCGGATAATGCACGAGTGCCATGTGTCCCCCAGCCCACCAACCCGACAGTGAGCAGCTAGAATACTGGCTGGTTCCGGCATGGTCCGGGGCCTCGGACGAGAGCGCCGTACCCGGTCAAGACAAGACGGTCGCATTGGAGGCAATCATGGTTTGGTTTGTTCTGATTCTGTCCGGCGTCCTCGAAGCTGTCTGGGCTACTGCGCTCGGCATGTCCAACGGGCTTTCAAAAGTTGGTCCCACGGTAGTGTTCTTCGTAAGCCTAAGTCTGAGCATGGTCGGGCTTGCCTGGGCGATGAAGAGCCTTCCGACCGGAACTTCGTACGCAATCTGGGTCGGCATCGGCGCGACCCTGACCGTGGTCTACGGGATGATTACCGGGACTGAGCCGGTATCGGCCATCCGGATCGCGCTCATCCTGGGACTCATCGGCTGCATCGTAGGACTCAAGCTGGTCTCCTGAGTTCCTGGACGCTTAGCGGCCCTGCATGACCCACCGGTAGGCGGTGGCCATCGCCTGCAGGTGCAGCTCATTTGAGGGCGGAGCTGCCAGGATCTGGTTCAGCTCCGCTTCGCTTACGTTCATCAGGGGCGTCGCCGTCGGCCGTTCACCTGCAAAGCGCTGAGCTTCCCCCTCGGCTCTCCAGCGCTCCCACCCATCCGGCTGTGCCAGGTGGAAGAGTTCGTGACGCAGTGTGTGCTCCACGCCGCCATGCTGCTGCGTCACCAGCAGGCGCTGCAACTCAATCGTGCAGCTTGACCGGTCGGCCATGGCCAGCTGGAACCAGTCGGCGCCGCTTGCTTCCTCGTACGACGCCAAAGTGGGATGAACTGTGATGACCGCGCCCTCGCATAGTTTCAGCTGGCTGTCTCTGGCCAGATCCTCTTGTGCCAGGAACAATGCTCTTTCCAGCTGCAGGAGCTGCCGCGGAGTCAGGTCCGAGTGCCTCAATCCGATGTCGCCGACCAGGTGGAGCTGCCAGTAAGAGTCGCTTGCCTGCGCCACGGTGAACAGCACGGAGCAGGCAAGCGCCAGCAGCCTCATTCCGAGACGGTCAATCGCTGGGCAGCAGATCTGCCGTAAGTGTCCCGTTCGTACAGCAGGCGCGCCTGGGACGGCAGTGCGGCGTACTCACCCGGGTGTTCGGCCCGCAGGATGTGCGTGAAGCTCACCGGTTCTTCCAGGCGGCTGAACCAGTAGTCGATGCTGCGGTCGCGGATCTCCCGGTCGTCATACCAGTAGTTCCAGCCCCAGTAGTCATCCCCGTAACGGCGGGGGATGCCCGCGAGCCGGAAGCTGTAATCGTCTTCCACCACATTGAAGCCTGCCGGTACCGGCTCGTTGACCAGTACGTAACGGAGCTCTGCGCTAGGGGTGAGTGTCACCGTGGCAACCACGAAATCGCCAACCTGCACACTGTCCGCGGGGCTGCGCTCGTATTCGTAGTGCTGTTCACTTTCCACCCACACCGGCGTCAGCAGTTCGTAATCGCGTTCAACGAGTATGCCTTGACCCACCGGGCTGTCAAACGGTTCCTCGACCATGAAAGTCAGGCTTGAGCTGACGTAGGGCCAGCCGTCCTCAGGTGCCGTTATCTCCAGTCTGTTGCGGCCCTGTGCAGTCAGTCCGGTCAGTTCCACTTCTACCTGCTCGTCAGCCAGTTCAACTTCTGCGATGACGATACCGTTGAGCCTGACGGTGACAGGCGGTACTTCGGCTTCGCCTTCCGGTTGCCTGGTGGCCGCTTCAAGTTGCAGGGCGGTTCGCACGACTGCGAGTGTGTCCTTGCTGGAGTACCAGTGGCTGCCGCTGCGTTCGAGCAACAGCCAGTTCACAGCGCGGGAGATCAGTTCGTGCTGGGGCCGCAGGCTGGCGAGCGCCTGCAGGGCCAGCGCGGTGGTTTCGACAGTGTCATCGCCCCAGGTGTAGCGCGGTGCGTTCGCGTTCCAGTGGGCGGTGGCCCCGCCGTCAACTACGCGGCTCAGCAGTTCATCAAGGTAGAGGTCAGCTTCCGTTGCCGAGCCCATGGCCTCATATGCGAGTACGCTGAGTGCGAGTCCATAGTTTGACAGAGCGGGGTCTCCAGCCACCACGCTGAGCTGATGGACCTGCCTGCCTGCTTTGGCCAGTGCCAGCCACATGTACGCCTTGGCATCTGCAACGGCGGTTGCCCGGGCGGCTTCATCATCGATTCCGCTGAACACCTGGTAGGAGTCCTTGCCGGAAGCGGCTTCAATGTAGTCAAGGCCGCGCCCCAGCTCCCAGCTGCGGATATCGAAGCCTGCTTCGCGCAGGTCAAGCAGTCCGCTGATCACGAAGGCGCTGATGGCCGGGTTGGATACGTCAAAGCGTCCGAAACCCCAGCCGCCATCGGGATGCTGCAGCTGGTAGAGCCGACTGAGTCCCTCGTCAACGTACATGTCCAGATCGGTCACGTCGGCCGGTAACGGGAGTCCGGCTTCCGCGGTCATGACCGTAGCGAGCAGGCGGCTGACGGTCAGTTCCGTGTAGCCGTAATCAAGTCCCACCAGCCAGTCCAGAGCTGGCGTCACGGCGCTGGTGAAGTCCGGTGTGAGCAGTACGCTTCCGCGGAGGCTGCCGGTTACCAGGGTGTCGGGTAAGGTGATCTCCCATTCACTTGTGCCGGAGGCGGCCCAGACGAGCTCTTCGGACACGGCGTGAGGCACGACCTGCAGGGGCACGCGCAGGGCGTCGCTGGCCTCGGCGGAGAGCACCTCGCCCTGCACGTTGACGGTTCCAACACTCGCTGCGTGTGCCAGCCAGTCCACACTCGAGCGGCCGGTGGCGGGAAGCACCAGGCTCAGGTCCGTATCACTGGCAGGGGACAGGTCCAGGCCCGTGGCGGTCAGACCGAATTCCGCGTCTGCATCCGCACTCAGGTTGCTCTGACCTATGAGTCGGATGCGCAGGTCGTCACCGCGGACGGCGTAACCAGGCATGGCCAGCCGGGCGATCACCGGCAAGGTGGTGGTGACGGTGTGGGTAGCCTGACCCACCAGGCCATCCCGGGTGATGGCTCTGGCTGTGAGGCGCCAGCGTGTCAGGTTGTCGGGGAACTCGACATCGATGGTGGCGCGACCGTCGGCATCCGTCACAATTTCGGGCAGCCACAGGATGGTGTCCCGGAAATTCTCCCGTATTTCGGCTTCCGCCAACTCCCCGGTTGCCATCGCTGCGCTGTCCTTGGCCTGGGCAAATACGGCTTCATCCATCGCCTCCCGGGCAGCACCTGCAGGGGCAATCTGTCCGAAGTAGGCGTACGTTGACAGGTCAGTGCGGACGTTGTTGCCGTGGGTAGCGTAGAAGAAGCCACGTATGTCCGGCGTGCGTTCACCACGGATCAGGTAGATGGCTTCGTCCACCAGAGCAACCGTCAACTGTGCTTCCACAGGCTGGCCCACCGCATCGGTGACCAGGATCTCCAGTTCTGTGCTGCTGCCGGGCTCAAACGTGTCACCACTGCTCTCGATCTGTACGTCCAGGAAGCGACTGCCCGGGTCGATGCGATAGCTGGTGGCTGCGTGGTAGATCTGGCCGTCACCCACAACTGCCACTGCGATGCTGGAGTCAGGCAGATCGCGTGCGGTGACTGGCAGCTCGAAGGTGAACGAGTTTCCTTCAAACCGGATCAGTTCCCAGTCGGCAAGCGTGCCACCCTCTATGGTGACCAGTGCCCATCCGTCGGCGACCGGAGACTGGATGACGAACCGGGCGATGTCGCCAACCTCGTATTCCTCTTTGTCGGTTTTGACTTCGAGGAACTGGTAATCCCAGTACCAGGCGTCGCCGCCGAATACCCAGACGCTCTCGATGCTGTCCGTGTAGCGGCCCTGCGCGTCGCTTGCTCCTGCCGTGATGCGCCAGCTGCCTGCCTGGTCCGGATTCAGCAGTATGGTCGCCGTGCCGTTCAAGTTGGTCGTGCCAGTCAGACTCTCGCCTGGCGCCACCTGTTCACCGACATCCTCAACCCAGTAACGGCGTTCTGTCTCGATGCTGAAGTCGGTGCTGATCGGGTTGCCTTCCAGGTCCTGGGCGGTTACCGTCACAGCGATCTGCTCGCCGAACGGGTGCGCGTAACGGTCGGTCTGCACGCCGAGTACCAGATTGGCGCGGTAGGCAACCATCGAAGCGCTGCCGCTTATGTTGGCCTCACTCTCGTCACTGACCCTCGCCTGCAGCGTCAGGCGGTAATCCCGATCCTGACGCTGAAGCTGCACCGGAATGACCAGCTGACCGTCTGCGCCAAGGGTGGCCTGACCCCGGTCAATGACCTCGCCGCCAAAGGTGCTGCTGTAATCACCGTAGAAGCCATACTCGCTGCGCCAGGCCCAGCGGCTGTACGGTTCGCTCATGACCACGTAGTCAACAGTGCCGCCGCCAACCGGGCCGCCGAACAGGTACTCGGCGCTTACGGTGAAACTGGCGGAATCGCCCTGGATCGCGTAAGGCACGTCAGCGGTCACTTCGACTTCATACTCAGGCTTCGTGTACTCCTCAACCCAGAATGAGGACCAGTTGCTCACGCCTTCGAACTCCGCGCGCAGCGAGTAGTAACCCAGTGGTGCGCCAGCAGGCAGGTCGAGGTCCACGTTGACGCTTCCGAACTCGTCAGTACGTAGAGTAGTGGTGAGGAGCTCCTCGTAATCGGCGTCTTCTACCGTGACGGTCACCTGCTCGCCGGCCACGGGTTTGACGCTGCGCGCCAGGCGCATGGTGCCCTTGATGTGAACTTCCTGCCCGGGGCGGTAAACAGGCCGGTCCGTAACCAGATAGATGGTGGGAATATCCGCGGACCAGCTGTTCCAGACACTGGTGCTGAACGCCCAGGAGTCTCCGAACCGCGCAGCGATGCCTACACCAGAGTTCGTGTTCGGCTGAGCCGTTACTGGCATGGCCGTCAGACCGTCCGGTCCCTCCTGGAGCTCCCTGACTCCGTCCTTGAAAGCCGCGGTCAGCTGGGCCGGCACAGGCTCACCAGTGGTCAGGTCACTGGTGTAGATCAGCATCCGTTCGCCGTCCCATTTGCTGATGAGTGCCAGGTTGGTGACCAGCACCACGGTGGCGCTGCCGGTTTCTTCGGGTCCCAGTTGAGCCACGTACATTCCCACAGGCAGAACGCCCAGGTCGATGCCGATACTGCGGGTGCCGTCATTCGGCATGACCTCACGTGCCGCAACCTCAGTGAGTTCGAGGCCACTGGTAAGGTCAAAGTCACTTGGCCCACCCAGACTGAGCACATCCTGGGGATTCTCAACGCGGTAGAGGATCAGATCGGTGGCTGGCCTGTCACTGAGCCAGGTGTACAGTTCAACGCGTTGGTCCGGCGCAAACTGGCCCCCACCGTACAGGTAATAACGCTGCTCTTGCGCGCCGGCAAAAGGAAGTGCCAACAGCAACAACAGGGTCGCGAGCAGGAGGTGCGGCAGGTGGCTTCGTCTCACGATATTATCCTCCAGCGGAAGAATCCCAGAAAATGCGGGTTGTCTGGCACCGGATGCCAGCTCGGGTCCGGATGGCGTGACAGTGTTTCCAGGCTCAGTAGCCTGACTTCACCGCCTTCTTCGGGTGTTGCACCAGTATGGTAAACCAGCATGCCCTCGCCCAGGTAGACCATACTGTGGTAGCCCGAGCCTTCGGCCAGTGGGTGGCTGAAGAACATCAGGTCGCCGCGCTGCGCTGCTGCCGGTTCGTGCCCAAGGTAAACGCTGTTGTAGCGCATCAGTTCGTAGCTGGTGGCCATGCCGACTAGTTTTCCGCGTTCAACATCGCCCCGCTCGTAACTGCCTGGGGCGATTCTGAAGACACTGCGACTGATGTAGGGCATCGGGTAACCAGGCCGCAGCGGTGCCGGTATTCCCGGCTGCTGAAAGTACGGGAACTGTGCGAACCACTCCGCGGTTTTGGGTGCGAGCGCCTGAGTATAAGCGAACCTGAGCAGCCCGGAGCAATCAAGGTGTTCCCAGGTTGGGGACTGGGCCGTGTACTGGGCTTCGGCGATGGCAGCAAACCATAGCCGGAAGGCCTGCCTCTCGCCGGCGTTACTGATCAGCGTGGCATCCGGAAAGCCGCTCCCAGTTGAATCCCGCTCGCCCTGAGCCAACGCCAGTGGGAGCAGCACAGACAGTACAACAACAGCAGCCAGCCTGCCTGCTTGTTTCATGACACCAATGATAGGCCTTGTCAGTGCGCACGTTCTGAGTCCGCGCTAACGGTCCCTTAATGCCAGATGTTCCAGTGGTTGCCAGTCAGGGAAGAGTGGCGGCTGAAGTGGCGCTTCCTGCAGCTCGTACGTACCGACGCCAAGCAGGCGGACGGGCTGCTCAAGCTGCACGAACCTGTCATTCAGCACCTGACGCGCCACGATGGCGATCTGGTTGGCTGAACTGATGGGCAAGGGCAGGAGTTGCTGCCTGGTCTGGATGCTGTGATCCGCATACTTGACCTTGACGCTGACTCCGCGTGCCATGGCCCCGGTTTTGGCCAGGCGACGGGCCACACCCTCCGCGAGCGCCGGAACCTCAAGTGCAAGCTGCTGCACCGTCTCCAGGTCCAGCGCGAATGTTTCCTCAGTGGATACGGACTTGCGGATGCTGACTGGATCCACCGGCCGATCATCGATGCCCCAGATCAACTGCCAGTAGCGCAGTCCCATCTTGCCGAATGCCTCGGTAAGCTGCTGCTCGGTGCGGGCGCGAAGATCAGCGCCAGTTCGGATACCGAGTTCACGCATTCTCTGGGCAGTGCGCGGCCCTACTCCGTGGATGCGTTCCACCGGCAGGCTGGCCAGTATCCCGGCTGCCTCGTGTTGAAGGATCACGTTGAGCGCGTCAGGTTTGCGCATGCCGCTGGCAAGTTTGGCCAGGAACTTGCAGTAGCTCACGCCGGCGGTGACGGTAAGGCCAGTTTCCTGACGGATGGCCTTGCGGATATCACGGGCGATAAGCGTAGCACTGGGCGGTCCTGTCAATGGGTCGGTCACGTCAAGGTAAGCCTCATCTATACTGACGGGTTCCACCAGTTCCGTGTAACGCGAAAAGATGTCCCGCATCTGCCTGCTGACTTGCCGGTAAGCATCGAAACGGGGTCTGACAAAAATCAGGTTGGGGCAGAGCTTGCGGGCCATTCGCGAAGGCATGGCGCTTCCAACACCATAGCGACGGGCTTCATAACTGGCGGTCGCGACCACTCCCCGTGGGGTATCACTGCCCACAGCGATGGGCTTGCCCCTGAGCTCCGGGAAGTCACGTTGCTCAACGGCCGCGAAGAAAGCATCCGCGTCGATATGCAGGATCTTCCGCACGCTGCCAGTATACCTTAGTTACTACGTGCCCTTCTGTGATCGCGCTTCCGCGCACACATCTGTACAGGCATACAGATGTGCGTTACTGTAGCGACATGGCGGAAGCGGTTCCCGCAGTCAGACAGGTGCCCTGTGAGTTTCTTCTCCGGAACATGGATTGTGCAGCCTGCGCCAGTCAGGTCGAGGGCGCCATGAAACGGCTGGATGGCGTCACTGACGTACAGGTGAGCTTCGGCACCCAGAGACTGCAACTGCGGCTGGATGAATCACGCACTGACCGTACCCGCCTGGAAAGGGTCCTCCAGGACCTGGGATATCCTGCGGAACCGCAGGCAGCTCCTGCACAGTCCAACGCCAGTGACGAGCACTTGGGCACGCTGCCCTGGTACCGAACGTTCAAGGGCAGGCTGGTGCTGAGCACCGGATTCCTTCTCCTGGTCAGCGTGGCGCTGGCACTGTCGCTGCCCGTTGCGGCACCATGGGGCTTCGCTGCTGCCACTCTCCTTGGCGTGGCGCCCCTGGCCAGAAAAGCCTGGGCGAACACCAGGCTGGGTCAGCCTTTCACCATCAACACGCTCATCACAGTGGCAGCCGTCGGTTCTGTCCTGATCGGGGAGGCAGCAGAAGGTGCCCTGGTGGTCTTCCTGTTTGCCGTCGGTGAACTGTTGGAATCCGTCGCTACGGGCAGGGCCCGCGCCGGTATCCGCGCGTTGGCGGCGCTCGCACCCAAGAAGGCCATCCTGCTTGAGGGTGGTGACAGCCGGGAGGTTCCCGTTGAGTCACTCCGGCCCGGCGACCTTGTCCGGGTGCAACCCGGCGGGCGCATACCCGCTGACGGGGTGATCGCCAGCGGCGCCGGGGGAGTCGATGAGTCTCCTGTCACGGGTGAGAGCATGCCGGTCTTCAAGTCAACCGGAGCTGCGGTCTACGCCGGCACCATCAGCAGCGAAGCAGTTCTGGAAGTGACGGTGGAGCGTCCCGCTGCTGACAGCACCATCAGCCGCATCATTCACCTGGTTGAGGAGGCCGAGAGCAACAAGGCTCCTGTAGCCCGCTTCATCGATCGCTTCAGCAGCGCCTACACGCCGGCAGCCATGCTGATCGCTGCGCTCATGGCCACAGTACCACCGCTGTTGTTCGCTGCAGCATGGGACATCTGGATATACCGGGCACTGGCGCTGCTGCTCATCGCCTGCCCCTGTGCACTGGTGCTTTCGGTGCCGGCAGCAGTCACTTCCGGAATCAGCGCCGCGGCTCGTCGCGGGCTGCTCATCAAAGGCGGAGCGGTGCTGGAAGCCATCGGTGAAGTGAAGACCGTGGCGTTTGACAAGACGGGCACTCTTACGCGCAATCGACCCGCCGTCACCGATGTGGTTGCGGTCGAAGGCAGTGAAGCCGACGTGCTGCGGCTGGCGGCAGCAGTTGAGACCGGCTCAGCCCACCCCCTGGCCAGTGCGATCCAACAGGCAGCTCGGCACCTGGACGTGCCGGCTGCCACAGCTGTCAAGGCCATACCGGGTGCAGCGGTTACTGCCGAGTTGCTGGGAACCCGTTTCGTGGTCGGTTCGCCCCGCTACGCGGAGTCAAAAGCGAAGATGAGCCCCGAACTCAGTAGGCACATCACCAACCTGGAGAACCAGGGCAAGACAGTGGTGGTGCTGCTCAAGGAAAGCAAGCACCTTGGCATCATCGCCATCCGGGACGAACCGCGCTCGGACGCGCGCGAAACCGTGCAGCGCCTGGCTGCCATGGGGGTGCGCAGCGTGATGCTCACTGGTGACAACGCCAGGACCGGACAGGCCATCGGCACCGCCATCGGTATCGAGGTGCAGAGTGAACTCATGCCGGCCGGCAAGCTCGCCGTCATAGCTGACTTGCACACTGATGGGAAGGTCGCCATGGTTGGTGACGGAATCAATGACGCACCGGCACTCGCGGCGGCGGACGTCGGCATCGCCATGGGCGGTGGCACCGACGTGGCTCTGGAAACCGCAGGGGCCGCGCTGCTGCGCGAGAACACCACCGGCGTGAGCGACCTGATAGAACTGTCACGCGCAACCATGCGCAACATCCGGCAGAACGTCACCTTCGCCCTGGGACTGAAAGCGATATTCCTTGTCACCACACTCAGCGGGCTGACCGGCCTGTGGCCCGCGATCCTGTCCGACACCGGCGCCACCGTTCTTGTCACCGCCAACGCACTCAGGCTGCTGCGTTTCGAACCGGCACGATCGGGGGAGAAGCTTACGTGAGCAACGCCAGCAGTACCTCCAGCACGCTAATGGCCTCGGGCGAGTGCGAGCTCCGCCTGGTCCATCCCGAAGTGGTGGCCCGGGTGGAAGGTCAGCTGCCGGACCAGTCAGCCATTGTGGCCACCACCGACCGTCTGAAACTTCTGGCTGACCCGACTCGCTATAAAGTGCTCAGCGCACTGGCCCTTGAGGAACTGTGCGTCTGCGACCTGGCAGCCATTGCCGGCGTCAGCGAAAGCACCATGAGTCATCAACTCCGGCTGCTGCGGGCAAACGGTCTGGTCGACTTCCGCAGAGTCGGGCGCATGGCGTACTACCGACTGACTGATGACAGCATCTCGGCTCTGCTGAAGGTTCAGTCCGACGCTTAGCGTTCAGTCGACCGTCAGGGCCCCGTCAAGGGTAGTGAACGGCAGGGTGGCACACTTCACCCGGGCATGCAGCTGCCGTACACCCTCCAGAGCTCGCAGATCACCCAGGTCAACGTCCGGTTCTTCCCCACGGATGAAAGCCTTGAAGGCGCTTGACAAATTCAGCGCCTCGGCGGTGGTCAACCCGATCAGCGCTTCGGCCATGAGGTCTGCTGATGCCTGGCTGATCGCACAGCCCTGGCCGGTGAAGCGTGCATCAGCTATGACGCCGTTCACCACGTTCAGCGTAAGTTCCAGTTCATCACCACACGAGGGATTGAGGCCCTCCTGCCTGTGGGTAAGCGGATCACAGACGCCATGTCGTTTCGGCCGGCGACTGTGTTCCACGATCACTTCCCGGTAAACCTGCTCAAGCAGTGACATCAGGCGAAACTCCCGAAGAACTTTGCTGCAGCGGCTATGGCGTAAACCAGCGCGTCGATCTCCTGTTCGGTGGTCGTCAGGTAGGCGCTGGCGCGGGCGGTGGACTGCACGCCCAGTGCCCGCATGAGCGGCTGTGCGCAATGGTGTCCGGCCCTCACTGCGATGCCTTCGGCGTCCAGGGCGCTGGACAGGTCATGCGGGTGTACGTCTGCCAGGTTGAAGGGCAGGATGGCACCACGCCCGGGTCCTCTGGGCCCGTACACGGTCAGCCCCTCAACCTCGCTCAGTCGCTCCAGGGCGTACGCGGCGATCTGCTGGTCATGCTCCCACACGTTGTCCATCCCAAGTGCCTGCAGGTAGTCGACCGCCGCGTGCAGGCCGATGGCCTCAGCGACGGCGGGGGTGCCGGCCTCGAAGCGCATGGGAATGTCAGCAAAGGTCGATGATTCGATGTTCACCGTGCGGATCATCTCGCCGCCGGCCAGGAATGGTGGCATGCCTTCCAGCACTTCTTCTCGGACCCAGATCGCTCCTATGCCTGTGGGTCCGAGCATCTTGTGTCCGGAGACGGCGTATGCGTCTACTCCCAGCGCGTTCACGTCCACGGGAAGGTGCGGGGCTGCCTGGGCGCCGTCAGCCAGGACCAGTGCGCCTGCTTCATGCGCGAGTGCGGCCATCTCGGCCACCGGATTGACTGTACCGAGCACGTTGGACATGTGGCCCACGGCCACGAGTTTGGTGCGCGGGTTCAGGAGTTGCCGGTATGCGTCCAGGTCCAGTCGCTGGTCGGCACGCAGCGGAATCGCCCGCATCCTGGCTCCTGTACGTTGTGCCGCAAGTTGCCACGGTACCAGGTTCGCGTGGTGCTCTGCGACGCTGACGACGATCTCGTCACCGGACTCAAGATTGGCGTCAGCCCAGCTGCGGGCGAACAGATTGATACCTTCAGTGGCATTGCGCACGAACACCAGCGAACGTGCGCTGGGCGCACCAAGAAACTCTGACAGTGCCACCCGGGCTGCCTCATAGGCATCAGTGGCTTCGGCTGAGAGCAGGTGGGCGCCCCGGTGCACGTTGGCGTTGCTCGTGCGGTAGTGCCGCTCAAGCGCATCAAGAACGACCTGTGGTTTCTGCGAAGTGGCGGCGTGATCCAGGTAAACCAGTGGCTTGCCCTGGATCTGTCGCTCCAGAATCGGAAAGTCGTGCCGTAGTGCCGCGGCGTCGATCGGCTTCATGCACCCATGATACCATTCTCGGAATGATTCCGATTACTCGCCGGATTCCTCCTGCGTTTCAGCCTCAGGCTCTGGCAGATGCACCAGCACCTTGGTGACCGCCAGACCATCGACTTCCTGCACCGTAAGTTCCGCCCCGTTCACCGTGACGGTGTCACCAACGACGGGCGCCCGGCCAAGCTCTTCAACCACCAGGCCACCAACAGTGTTGGCATCGTCACTGATGAGACTGTCAGGGTAGAGCTCGTTGAAGTCTTCCAGCAGTACTTCACCTTCCACCATGAGCCCGCCTTCCGGCAGTTCGTGAATCTCCGGCAATGGTGGTTGGTCATGCTCGTCGTAAACTTCGCCCACAACTTCTTCCAGCAGGTCCTCGAGCGTGACGATGCCTTCCGTGCCGCCGTATTCGTCCATAACGACTGCCATGTGCACACGCAGGCGTTTGAACGAAGCGAGCAGGCGTTCGGAGCTCATGTGCAGGGGAACGCGTGGAGCACGCCTGAGCAGTGAGCGCAGGTTGAAGTCCCCGCCGCCGTTGCTGCGCCAGCGAATGAAATCCTTGACGTGCAGGATGCCCCTGATGTGGTCCAGATCGCCCTCGTAAACGGGGAACCTGCTGTGCTTGGACTCGGCCATCAGTTCAATCACGTCATCCTGGCTGGCTGTGATGGGCAGACCCTTGACACGGGGACGCGGCGTCATGCACTGGTAGACCTCACGTTCACCGAAGTCGAAGATCGCCTCGATGAGCTGACTCTGCTCGGACTCAATGGCACCGGACTCGCTGCTCTCCTTGACCAGCATCTCCAGCTCACTGGCGGTGTAGAGGCGGTGCGAGCCGCCGTGCAGAGGCAGCTTCAAGAGCCGCAGGAAGGCCCCGGCGATGGAGTTGAGCAGCCACACACCGGGCAGGAAGAGCAGGTTCAGGAATCGCATCGCTGGCAAGATGCCGGTGGCCACACTTTCCGGTGCGTGCAAGGCCATCGCCTTGGGGATCATCTCGCCAATGACCACGTGCAGGTAAGTGATGGTTGCCAGCACCAGAACCGTGGCGACAGTGTGGGCCACACTCTCGCTGAAGCCAAACCACTGCTGGAATGGCCCGTAGAGCCAGCCGGCGATCGTCGGCTCGGCGTACATACCCAGACCAACCGTGACCAGCGTGATTCCCAACTGGGCTACGGCGATGAACCGGTCTTGCAGCCTGGTATCACTGACGATGCCCAGGGCACGCTTTGCGGAGCCGGACGTTTCAGCGAGTTGCGCCAGGCGGTACTTGCGTGAGGCAACGATGGCGAACTCTGCCGCCACGAAGATGGCGTTCGCCAGAATCAGACCGGCAAGTATCAGGAGCGGAACGAGATAGGTCATGCTTCCTCCGCCGCAGCGGGCTGTTCAGATCCGGCGCCGCTTGCTGTCTGGGCCGGAGGAGACAGACTTACTTCCGTGATGGCGTAATCTTGTACGTCCTCAACGCGCATCACCGTCTGCTGTGAGATGACTTCGTCACCCACGCGTGGTGAGCGCTCCAGCAGATCCATCACGAAGCCGCCGATTGTTTCCGGGCCGTCCTCGGGAAGGGTAAGCAGGAGTCTGGCGTTGGCCTCGGTCACCAGCATGTCACCGCGGAGGTGAATGCGGCCTGTGCTATCCTCCCGGTACAGGTCAGGTTCCAGGTCAAATTCATCCTGTAGCTCGCCGAATATCTCCTCAAGGATGTCTTCAAGGGTCACGATGCCGGCCATGCCGCCGTATTCGTCGAATATCACGGCGACAGTGGAACGCTCCTGCTTGAACTCCTGCCACAGCTCGTACACGGTCATGCTCTCGGGGATCAGCTTGGCTGGTCTCATCACTTCACTCAGGTGGCCGTCCGGATTGGTCAGGTCGTATATGAACAGGTCGCGAATGTGGAGGGTGCCGACCACATGATCTATCGATCCCTCGAACACCGGGAACCTGGTGTGTGGTTCGGCGGACAGCTTGGCGAGTGCCTCGGCCGGCGGCGTTTCAACGTCGATCGCTGAAACCCTGACCCTTGGGACCATGATCTGGCGTACTACGCGCTCGTCCAGCAGGAACACGTTATGGAGCATCTCACGCTCACCGGCGTCTATGACGCCGCCGCGCGCGCTCTGTTGGAACAGGCCCTCGAGCTCCTGGGGCGAATGAACGTGAACTTCCGTGCCGCCATACGGCAGGCGGAACAGCCGCATCAGCGCGAAGGCCGAGCCGTTGAAGAAGGTGATGAACGGACTGAGCAGCACGAGCGACCACTGCAGCGGTATGGCGCAGTATATTGCCACCTGTTCGGGGAAACGCAGGGCGATCGACTTGGGCAGGAGTTCGCCGAAGACGACCTGGAAGCCGGTGATTCCCAGCAGGATGACTATGGGTGCCACGCTCGCAGCGGCGGCCTCGCTGCTCAGTCCTATCCGAGCAAGCCATGGGGCCAGGACGGGTGCCAGCAGGCCCTGGCCCACGTAACCGGCGATGAGGCTGGTGAGCGTGATGCCGATCTGTGCCGCAGCGATGCCACGGTCTAGCAGGTGGTGGTCATCAAGTATCCGCAGAATCACACGTGCCCCGGCAGAGCCAGCTTCAGCCAGCTCCGCTATGCGCGTCTTGCGGGCGCCGACGAGGGCGAACTCGGCCGCAACGTACAGTGCATTCACCAGTGTGAGGATGAGCACGGCCAGCATGGCGACCAGGAATGCGTTCAGCATG
>CAZBBU010000008.1:0-672 GCA_964489965.1 uncultured bacterium | reverse complement strand
TTGGCTCAACCTGTTCAGGGCGCGGCTGTATGGATAAGGGGAGTAACCTGGAGGTTCCGCAGGCTCTTCAATCAGCTTGTGACTGGAAACGGGACTTCGAGGCTCCGACTCGGCGTCGGCCGAGTACAATTTAGTTACCACAGCAGAACTATAGCAGGTTGGCTCAACGTTCGTGGCAGGAAACCAACAAACGGTGGAACTGTGCTGGTGAAACCGCATCAGGCATCGAGTATCAGCAGCAACGCGAGTATTCCGAACTGAACCGGCATGACCAGGCCTGGTGCTCCGAAGGCGGTAAGCAGAAGGGCGGGCGCGCTGGCCAGCAGGGCAGCTACAACCCAGGCTTCCATGCGCCGTGCGGGGGCACCCGTCCAGGTGCTGTACTTCTCCAGCCAGACCACCGTGCTGAGCAGCACCACAGTGATAAGTGCCAGTTGGCCCGGTGGGACAGCGCCCAGGAACAGGGGGCCAAGCAGGTAGCCGATGGTGGCTGCCAGCCACGCCACCACCGCGGCCGCCAGTGCGCGGCCCAGGGTGCGTTGCGCGCCACGTATCGGCAGTTGACGCACATAGCCGCCGGTGCCGAGCAGGAAGCCTGCCAGGTTGGCCATGACCAGTGACAGCATCAGCAGGCCGAACGAGCCCGCCTGGGCTGCGAAAATACTGCCGACC
>CAZBBU010000007.1:7030-16385 GCA_964489965.1 uncultured bacterium | reverse complement strand
GTTGACGATACGCAGGACCTCGAGACCGGCGATCTTGCCAGCCGTCTGGGTGGCTTCACGCTGCGAGTTGTTGAAGTAGGCGGGCACGGTGATCACGGCCTTGGTGACCTTCTCACCCAGCGTGGAGCTGGCGTCATCGACCAGCTTGCGGAGCACCTGGGCGGAGATCTCTTCCGGGGTGTACTGCTTGCCACCCACGACGAAGCGGACGCCGCCGTCGTCGCCCTTGACCACTTCGTAGGGAGCGCGTTCCGCGTCATGCTTGGCTTCATCCCAGGTGCGGCCGATGAAGCGTTTGGCTTCAAAGATGGTGCCGCCCGGATTGAGCACTGACTGGCGCTTGGCCACCTGGCCCACGAGCCGCTGATCATCCTTGAATGCCACTACGGATGGCGTGGTGCGGCTGCCCTCACTGTTCACCAGTACTGTGGGCTCGCCACCTTCCATCACTGCAATCACGCTGTTGGTAGTACCGAGGTCGATACCTACAGCTTTTGCCATCTGAAATCAACTCCTAAGGGGAAAAGCGCCTGCCCGCACAAAACCTGCGGCGTTGCCAGGCAATACTCTCACTGCCGCCGAGTATAGCAACGCTCATCCGCAGTGTCAATAGATATGAGTCTGGTCGTATCAAGTTTATGGATGTGAGGGAGTGGGCAGCTTCTCGGCTAAAGTAAACCATGCTCTTCACTGTGATTGCACGCGACGGCACTGATCCCGAAGCCCCCGCCCGCCGCCAGGCGGCCCGGCAGCAGCACCTTGCCGGCGTGCCAGCCCTGGTGGAGCGCGGCACGCTGCAGGTGGGCGGAGCGCTGCTGGACGAGGACGGCACCATGTGCGGCTCCATGCTGGTGCTGGACCTCCCCGACCGGGCCGCCGTCGAGGAGTTCCTCAAGGCCGACGTCTACTGGCAGACAGGAGTCTGGCAGGAGTTCGAGATCTTCGAGTTCAAGCGGGCGGCGTGAGCGGAAAGAACCACGGTACGACCAGCACGCTCGCCAGCATCAGCACCAGGAGCAGAGGCAGACCCGCCCTGACGAAATCACTGAACCGGTAGTTGCCGCTGACAAGCACCAGCATGTTGACCGGTGAACTCACCGGGGTAACGAAGGCAGCCGAGCAGGCCAGCGCCACGACCATCGCCACCGCCCGTGGTTCCTGCCCCAGGCTGACGGCCAGCTGCACCGCCACCGGCGCGATCAGCACGGCAGTGGCAGTGTTTGAGATCAGCAGGCCGATGAGCGAAGTCAGCAGGAACAGCGCGCCCAGCACAACGGGCGTGGAGAGCCCGTCCAACAGTCCGCTCAGCCCGGTGACAAGCAGGTCAAGCCCACCTGTGCGTTCCAGGGCGGTGGCGAGTGGCAGGATGCAGGCGATCATCAGTACCGTCGGCCAGCTGACGTCCCGGTAAGCCTCATCGATCTCAACGCAACCGGTCAGTACGCAGGCAACCGCAGCGAGCAGCACCGCCAGCACGTTGGGCAGCCAACCGAGCGCCATGGCAAGCAGCATCAACAGCAGGATGGCCACGGCCAGCGGCGCCTTGTCACGCCGGAACCTGGCCTCCTCGAGCTCGCGGCTTTCGGTGACCAGCAGCAGGTCCTGGCCATGGTTCCTGAGCTGCTGCAGTGCCGTGGCGCTGCCCAGCAGCAGGAGCGCGTCTCCCATCTGCAGCCTGGTCCGGGAAACGCGACCGCTCACGACCTCACTCCCGCGCCTGATGCCCACAATGTCCGCGCCCCATTCCCGCCGGAAGCCGCTCTCCGCCACCCGCTCACCACTGAGCCGTGAATCGGGAGCCACCAGCACCTCGGCCAGCAGCAGGCCTCTGGGCAGGGGCGCGTTCTCCCTGATGACCTCAAGCCGGCCTTCCCTGACCAGGCTCTCCACCGCGGCCGCATCACCCTTGACCGTCAGCGTGTCGCCCGGCTGCAGCAGCGATTCCGGCCGTGCCGTCTGTACCACCACACCCCTGCTTCCCTGCCGACCAAGCGCCAGCACGCTCACACCGAAGCGGCTGCGTATCGCCGAAGCGGCCACAGTGAGACCAGCCAGCGGCGAATCCGCGCGCACCCTGAGTTCGACCAGCCGGTCGGTGAGTTCATAACGTTCCCACAGCTCGGCTGTGCTCGGGGCAAGGTTGCCGGAGCTGGCGGGCACCCGCTCGCTCAGCAGCCGGCGACCGAACAGCGCCATGTAGGCGATTCCGATGGCCAGCAGGATCAGCGCGGGGCCGGTGAAGTCAAGAAAGCCCAGCGGCTGCAGGCCACTGGCGGCCAGTTCGGCGCTGATTATCAGGTTAGGCGGAGTGGCGATCAGCGTCAGCATGCCTCCCAGAAGTGCCGCATAGGCCATGGGCAGCAGCAGGAGTGACGGGCTCAACTGGGCGCGTCGTGCCATGCTCACCACCACCGGCAACATCACGGCCACCGTACCCGTGGAGCTGAGAAAGGCAGAAAGCAAGGCCGTGGACAGCATCACCAGCACCAGCATGCGCACGTAACTGGTACCTGCCGCCGCCTGCAGCCGCTGTCCCAGGGCGTCGGCAAGGCCGGTGCGGAAGACCGCGCCGCCCACCACGAACAGACCCGCGATTATCACCACCGACTGGTCAGAGAAGCCCGCAAGGGCCTCACCCGGGGAGATGATTCCAGGAAGCGCCACGGCGATGAGCGACAGCAGCGCCACCAGGTCCATCCGAAGCTTCTCGCTGGCGAAGAGCAGCAGGGTAAGCAGCACGACCAGTGCGACGTACAGCAGATCCGGACTCAGCGGCACGGACCCATCATTGCACTGCTCAGGCCGGGTCGGACCCGTTCCGGTTGCGGCTGCGCACCCAGCGCGACAGCAGCAGGCCGGCCACCAGCATCGCCGCGGAGATGGCCACGAACTCCCAGCGTACTGTCACGCCCTGGAAACTGAAGTTCCCCTCGAGCGAGGCACCGGCGAAGACGCCGATGAGCACACCGGGCATGCCGCCGATGGCGGTGGCCGCCAGAAACGGCCACACCGGCACGCGCAACGCGCCACACAGGAAGTTGATGGGATCCCCCGGCATGGATGCCAGTCGCAGGGTAAGCACAGCCTCAAAGGTGTTGCGCCGCAGCCGCTCAGCAAGCTTGCCCTTCTGAACGTCGCGTTCACCGGCCACGATGCGTGCCAGCCAGTAGGCCAGGGCGGCCGAGCCGAGCGAGGCGATGACCGACCATGCCAGCCCCTGCCACACGCCGAACAGAAAGCCTGCGAACACGGTCAGTACGCTGACCGGCAGCAGGAACAGCGGCCTGACCGTGTAGATGAGCAACAGCCACAACACCGCAACCGGGCTGGCCTGCAGTGCCTGCAGGACCTGCACCAGCAGCTCCAGCGGCGATTGTCCCCGGCTGTTGGCCAGCCACCAGAACCCGGCCAGCAGTGCCAGCCACACGAGCACGAACAGCCAGGTGCGGTGAGCTGCCAACCGCTTCAGGATGTTCACGACAGGCTGGCGCTGAACACCACTTCACTCTCCGGTGCCGGTTTGCCGAACAGCTCCCAGGCGCTGCCACCGCGGAGGAACAACTCGCGGTAGCGGTTGTCAAGCCAGCCGCTGCTGCCCACCGACAGTGCGAGACTGCCATGGGGCACGGCGAAACCGGCTTCCTTGATCCAGGCCTGCTGGGTCACCCCAGCGATGGTCACCATCACTTTTTCGCCCGGTGGCAGTGGCTCGCGGGCTTCCAGCGTCAGCTTGATGTTGCCGAAACCGTCAACGTAGGCGATGCGGGAGGGCGGCGCCGCGGGAATGTCCGCGACGCTCAGCTCTTCGCCCAGAACGCTGGCATCTGCTTCCAGCACCCGCGCCAGTGCCGCTGGGTATATGTCCCTGGAGCGGAACTGTGAGCCCTCGTTGGCGACCGCCAGGCGCCTGATCGAGGCGGCGTGCGGCGCCAGGAACGAAAGGCTGTGGCCCGAGTTCACGGCCACTACCCGCCGGCCGTTCCGCAGGTTCAGCAGTACCAGGCCCTCTCCGGCGTTGTCTTGCCGGGCCGCGGTGTCATCACGTCTGGGCGCCACGTTCATGAAGACGACAAGGTCCTGGGGTCCGTCGTTCAATGCCAGCTGGGCGCAGCAGAACCCGGCGGCCACGGTGGCGAAAGGCGGGACCGTGGTGCAATGCACGTCCGCGGACGGCACCAGCTGCCGGATGCGCTGGGTGACCTCGGCGAATGCCAGGTCGCTCCCTCCGAAATCGGCTATGACATGTATCAGCATTGCGACATCCTAACCGCGCGCGACTTCCCGGCCGTCCACAAGCAGCGGTTCGCCGGCCACGTACACGCTCCGCACCGACTCTTCGCGGGAGAGGGTGATCAGGGCCGACAGGGCGTCCTCGGGGCCGGTGGCACGTGGCAGCCTCGCAGCCAGAGTGCTGCCCGCGGGGGCGGCCAGGACCACCGCGTCGAACTGCATCCCGACCTCGAAGCTGCCGCAATCGTCCAGCTCAAGTGCCTCGGCACCGGCCCTGGTGGCCAGGTGCAGAAGCTGGGCGGGTTCCAGGCGCAGTCCATCAGGCAGCAGCATCTGGTGCATGTGGGTGTGAAGTGCCTCGCCGGGGAGGCTGTAACTGGTGCCGGCACCGACGTCGCTGCCAAGCGCCACCCGTACGCCATGCTCCAGGTGCCTGCGTAACGGGAACAACCCGCTGCCCAGGAACATGTTGCTGCCCGGGCAGTGGCAGACGCTGGAGTCTGCCGCGGCCAGGCGGGCCAGCTCGGAGTCGGTGGGGTGAACGTTGTGGGCGAACAGCGAGCGGCGTGTCAGCAGGCCATGCGCCTCGTAAGTCGCCAGGTAGTCACCCGCGGCGGGGTTGGCGGCCAGCACCACGTCGATCTCGGCCGGCATCTCGTTCAGGTGGGTGGTGAAGAACAGGTCCGGGTTCTCCGCAAGCAGCTCACCGCAGGCGGCCAGCAGTCCGCTGGTCGCCGAGACGGTGAACCGGGGTGTGACGGCGTAGCGCAGCCGGCCGCGGCCGTGCCACTTCCCGGCGAGCCTGCGGCTTTCCTGCAGGGCGCGCTCGGCGTCCGTGAGCAGCCCTTCGGGCAGGTTGGTGTCACCGAGCACCAGGCCGGAGGTGACGCGCAGGCCGCTTGTTTCCGCCTCGCCGAAAAATATCTCCATCGCCTCCGGGAAGTGACTGCCGAAGGCCAGGCAACTGGTGGTTCCGTTCCGCAGCAGCCGGGACAGGAACTCCCGGCTGCCTGTACGTGCGTGCTGTGGGTCTGCCCAGCGGAGTTCTTCAGGCAGCGCATCCTCGGCTAGCCATTCGAGAAGGGACTTGCCGATGGAACCGACCACCGCGAGCTGTGGCAGGTGCACGTGGGTGTCCACGAAGCCGGGCAGGATGAAGGCACCCTGATGGTTGGTGACGCGCGGGCCCGCAGGCCTGTCATGCCAGTCGCCCACTCCGGCCACGCGCCCGTCCTCAACCAGGATGTAGCCGTCGGCGTACGCCTTCAGCGCCCCGTCGAAGGTGGGGGCGTGCATGACGAAGCCGCGGTGGAGCTCCAGGTTTTCCATCAGGAAAGTCTAAGCCGCGTGGCCGGTTCCTGCCGCACTGCCACTGGCCGGCAACTGCCGGAACAGTCGCAGGCTCGCCTGCATGGCAGGGCCTATCAGCAGGGCGAACGCCAGGGTGCCCCAGCCGACAGGGGCGCCGAGCAGTGCACCGGCGGCGAGTACCGTAAGTTCAAGTCCGGTACGGATCAGTCGCACACTCAGGCCGGTGCGGTTGCTCACGCCCAGCACGAAACCGTCGCGCGGGCCGGCGCCCCAGCCGGAGCTGATGTACATGCCGGTGGCCAGGCCCACCAGGCCGATGCCTGTCAGGAAGACGATCCAGCGCAGATAGATCGTGGCGTTGCTCACGTCCGGCAGGACCAGCAGGATCAGATCGACCATGAAGCCTATCAGGACCATGTTGAGTACAGTGCCCCAGTCGAGCCGTTGCCTGAAGAAGGTCATGCCGATCGCCAGGAGGATGAGGCCGGCGCTGGCGCTGGCAACGCCGTAGGTGATGGGCAGGGCGATCGAGAGGCCCATGTGAAAAGCCGACCAGGGATCGAGTCCCAGGCCGGCCTGGATCATCAGGCTGATGCCGAGTGCGAACACGGCGAAGCCGGACATGAGTTTGGGGAACTGGTCCCAATGACCCCGCTTCACCTAAAGGGCCTGACGGCTCAGCCCGAGAAGGGCGAGTTGCCCGCCGCGCCTGCAGAGGTGTAGTAAGGGTTCTCGCCACTGGCGTGGTCCGTGGCGTCACGCACGCCCGACAGGCCCTGCACGTGTTCGAGCAGGGTGCGTTCAACGCCGTGCTTGAGCGTCATGGTGGATGCGGCACAACCCTGGCAGCCACCGCCGAAGCGGATGACTGCGAAGCCGTCCTGCACACCCTCGAGCTCGACCACTCCGCCGTGGCTGGCCACTCCCGGGTTGATCATGGTGTCAAGCACGTCCTGTACGCTCTGGGCGAGCGGATCATCCCAGCTGGGGCTGGGGTGGAATACCCGGAAGCCGCTCTGCATGAGGCCCTGCACGAAATCAACAGTGGCGCCGTCGAAATTGCTGGCACTCATGGGATCAGCGTAGACCTCGAACTCGCCGGCGCTGTAAACCTTGTCCGACTGCTGACGGTCTTCCGGCTTGACGAGCCAGAGCTTCTGCTCTGCACGTGTTCCGGCCAGCCGGAGCGCACTCACGCCCTGGGCCTTCTGGGCTTCCAGGAAGTGAAGGATGCGCTCCTTGGCGGTATCAGTGAAGTTCAGGTTCATTTGGGGCAGTATTGCACTTATTCGCGGAGACTCAAAGAACCTGCATGACGTAATCGTCGGTGGCACGTTCGAGACCGGCAGGGTCAGCCACGTAAACGCCGCGCGTGCCGGACAGGGCACCGTCGGTGCGGAGTTCACCCAGGATACGGGTGATGGTGACGCGGGATGATCCGGTGAGGTCCGCCAGGTCCTCATGGGTGAGGGAGAGGGGCAGCCTCACGCCGGGCTCGCCGGACTCGCTGGGCTGACCGAAACGCTGGGTGAGCCGCAGGAAAGCGCGGGTCACGCGGGCGCCTACCGGCATCTCTGCCTCATCGATCATCTCGCGGCTGCGGCGCACCTGGCGCGCCATGCTGCGGACGATGTAGTCACGCAGTTTGCGGTCATTCATGGCCTGTTGCGGGTCGATGGGCGTAAGCGTGGTGTCGTGGACAGCGATCACGGTCTCTGCGTGCGGGCCACCGTCAAGCGCGGCGAGGCCGATGACGTCACCGGCACCGTACAGATCCGCGATACGGTCACGGCCGAGCGAGGTTGGTACTATCGCCTTGAGGACGCCGTAGTTGACTACGTACAGTGCGGCGGCCTCGCGGCCAGCCTCATAGAGGGTGCCACCTGCTTCGACCGTGCGGGTCGGAAGCGCGAGTGCGCTGGGAACGATGGTTGAAGCGGCGACAAAGCCGTTTCCCTGATTGGTGTGGGCGGTGCTCAGCATGATGATTCCTTTCTGCTGACTTATGCGGTTATGGGTGAAAGTGCGGGCTTCACGCCGGATCGGATGGTGGCGTGGGCTCACCCGCAGGCAACTACAGAAAGTATAGCAGGCAGGTCGGGATATGTCTATACCCCTGCGCCGGTCCGCGCCATGTAGCCTGCTTGACCAAAGCGCGCTTGACTTCACAGTCGATAATCCTTACTATCTAAGGTAGCGTATGGATCAGATCACCGGCAAGCCCTCGTTACCACCGGCCCAGCAGCGGGTTTATGACCGCCTGCTCGACCATTATGGACGCCATGGCGAGCTGCCGGACCTGTCCGAGTTCGCGCGGCAGCTCAAGCTGCACTACGTCTCACTCAAACAGCACCTGCAGGCTCTTGACAAGAAGGGCTACCTGAAGTTCGAAAGCCGCGGCCACGGCCGTTCGCCGTTTCTTCAGTTGCACCCGGCCGCCACCGGCATCCCGGTGCTGGGCGGAATCCCCGCCGGTCCACTCAGTGACGCCGCCGCCATGGCTGAGGAGTTCCTGCCGCTGCAGGGCGTACGCGGCGCCAGCTTTGCCCTGAGGGTGGACGGCAGCTCCATGGCTGACCTGATCCAGCCGGATGACATCGTGATCTTCGAGAAGCGGCGGCCTTACCGATCCGGTGAGATCTGCGCTGTCCGCATCGGTGAGAATGACGTGACACTCAAATACCTGGACTTCGATGTCGTCAAGCCTGACGTGTTCACGCTCAGACCGCACAACCCTGAATACGAGCCGGTCACGGTGCCTGCCGGCCAGGTGACGGTTGAGGGCATCTACCTGGGGCTCATGCGGGGCCAGGTAGCCAGCGCATTGCTGGAATCCATAGACTGAACTGACAGCCGCCTAGCCTGCCCCCTTCAGGAAGTCGCGGTACCAGAGGGCGCTGTCCTTCAGCGTTCGCTTCTGACTGTCAAAATCCACGTGCACCAATCCGAAACGCTTCGAGTAGCCGTAGGCCCATTCGAAGTTGTCCAGCAGGCTCCAGGCAAAATAGCCCTGCAGTCCGGCACCGCCCTGCAGCGCAGTGAGTGCCGCCCGGATGTGCCTTTCAAGATAGGAGCGACGGGCTTCGTCGTGCACACGGCCATCGGCCGTCAGCTCATCCTCAAAAGCGGCACCGTTCTCCATCACGAAGAGCGCCTCCGGTTTGTAGTCACGCTGCAACCGGAGCAGCAGGTCAGTCAGTGCGGGCGGATGCACTTCCCAGTTCATCGCGGTGTACTCACCCGCAGCCCGCTGCTGAACGTAACCGAGTGGCGCCTCGGCATCGTGGCGGATCACCGCCCGGTTGTAGAAGTTGACACCCAGGAAGTCGAGGGGGCGGCTGATGACTGCCATGTCACCCTCGCCGATCTCCGGTACCGCCGCGCCGTACAGCTCCAGCATGTCTTCGGGATAGCTGCCCCTGAAAAGCGGATCCAGGAACCAGCGGTTGAAGAAGCCATCGTGCCGCCGGGCAGCATCTGCGTCCTCGCCGGAGTCACTGGCCGGGTAAGCCGGACTGAAGTTCAGTACGATGCCCGCGGAGACTCCCGGGGCGGCGGCCCGAATCGCCTCCAGCGCAAGCCCGTGGCCAAGCAGCAGGTTGTGTGCTGCACTGAGCGCCGCACGCAGGTCACGGATTCCCGGAGCATGTTCCCCGATGTAATGCGCCAGCAGTGACGAGCACCAGGGTTCGTTCAGCGTGGAGTAAGTAACCGACCGGTCACCCAGTCGCTCGGAAAGTACGGCGGCATAGTCGGCGAAAGCATGTGCCGTGTCCCGGTTGCGCCAGCCTCCCCTGTCTTCCAGCGCCTGGGG
>CAZBBU010000007.1:6159-7020 GCA_964489965.1 uncultured bacterium | reverse complement strand
GTAGAGCGTCACGTGCGGCTCCACCTCGCGTTCAAGCAGCCCGTCCACCAGCCGGTCGTAGAAGTCGAGACCCCGTTGTTCCACGCGCCCTGTGCCGGCCGGCAGCACCCGCGGCCAGGCCACCGAGAAGCGGTAAGCGTGCACGCCCAGGTCCCTGATCAGGTCCAGATCCTCCTGCCAGCGGTGGTAATGGTCGCAGGCGACGGCACCGGTGTCGCCGTTCAGTATGCGGCCCGGCTGCGTCGCGAAGCGGTCCCAGATGGACTCGCCGCGGCCATCCTCGTTGACGGCCCCCTCGATCTGGTACGAAGACGTTGCCACTCCGAATCTGAAGTGGTCAGGGAAATCCTTGATTCTCATTGATCAGCTCCGGTCCGAACCTGTGATTCGCCCAGCGAGCGCGCTCCCACAGTGAAGGTGGTCCCGTCACTGAAGTGCACGTCGCGAGCCTGGTCGCTGCTGTTGTACGCCACGTAAGTCCTGCCGGCCGGGCCTTCCAGGACACCGCTCTGCGCGAAGTCCGACCAGACGGTGGTGAGTGGCCTGCCGTGTGTAGCGAGGCTGTCGAGGTACCAGAGGGTCTTGGCAGCTGTCTCGCCGAACTCGACGGGCAGGGAGGCGTTCCATTCCGCCAGCGCCGCCTGCGGATCCGCGAGCGCCAGGTACTGGAGGGCGATGTCGGGCCAGTAGTGGGCGCGGCCTTCGGTCATGTTCCGGTAATTGCGGAGCACGAAATCCGGGTCGCGCGCCAGGTAGGTGGAGGCGCTCGTGACGGGCAGGAAGTTGATGCCGTGAATCGCGCCGGGATCAAAGGTCCACCAGGTGCCGTAGGCGCCGCCGTCACTCCAGACTATGCCCACC
>CAZBBU010000007.1:0-6149 GCA_964489965.1 uncultured bacterium | reverse complement strand
TGCGGTCGAAGCCGTCCGGAAAGTTGCCGCCGGCTGCGAACCAGTACTGCCAGACGGCCTCCACCTGGCTGGCGAACAGGAAGGCGGCCGTGTGAAGCAGCTCTTCATCGCCCGTGGCTTCTGCCCACCTGAGCAGGCCGGCGGCGTGATTGACGCCCTCGCTGGACGATTCAAGGTTGTTGCCCCGCTCGTAGCGGCCACTGCCGCTGGCCCAGCCGTGTCCGGCGTAGGGATCCACAGCCCGCAGGAACGGGAAGTGAGGGTCGCCCCTGGCGGCAGCCGTGTCACGCACAAGCAGGTCCACCATGAGGCCCCACTCACGGGCCCAGTCCGGGTCACGCTCGGCAACGCTGGCTGCCGCCTGCAGGAAATAGCCGTAGTGGAAGGCATGATCGTTGAGTTCGGCGTCATGACCATGTGAGGTGGGACTGGCCAGCAGCGCGCCCCACAGCGGGTCGTAGTACAGCCAGGGAGAAGCATCGGCGCTGAACCAGTCCTCCAGCCTCCCCTTCAGTTCGGCCAGCAGCCGATCCGCTGAGGCTTCGTCGCCGAGCTGGTCCGCGATGGTCAGCAGGCTGACCAGGCGGCCGAAACTCTTGCCGTCGGAATACGAGTCCGATTCGCGCGTCTGTCCCGGCATGAGCCCGAACATCCGGCTGGTTCCTTCCACGTATTCACGCAGCAGCCCGGCAACCTCGCCAGAACGTGCACCCGCCGGCAGTGCCGGTGTGACGCCCGCGAACGGGAGCTGCGTACTGAAACCATTCGTCACTGCCAGTCGCAGCTCGCCGCGCGGCGTTGCGTAGGAGAGCGGCAGCAGTTCCTGGCTGCTGTTGCGGTACTGATGCGGATAGAGGCCGGTGAGCACTTCGCTTTCGGTTCCGAAGTCGAAGTCTGCCTGCACCACGCCCTCACCCCGCAGCCAGCGCCAGGAGGCAACGGTGTCACCGGGCCGACTGGCTGCGTACCCGGCCAGCAGCCTGAGCGTGCTCTCACTGTCATCAGGCGCCACCGCCACGGTGAAGTTGCGGTCCGCTCTGAAGCGGATGTCGATCACACCGCCCAGGGACAGTTCGGCGTCCTGCGGCAACAGCAGCAGCCAGTCCCGACCGCCCACTCGCAGGTGCACGGCAGGCGCACCCGCCAGCTCAAGCTGGCGTGCCTGGCGACCTCCCGCCAGCTGCACCTGACCGCCCGGAGCGGTGAACCACAGGTAGGGGCTTCCTTTCATGACCAGCGCCTCAAGCGCGGGGCCGGCGTCACCGGGCCACGTCAGGCTGACGGTCCAGTCACTGAAACCGTCCACCAAGGCTGCATCTGCATTCAGCCCCGGCACGGTCACACGCAGCGAATCACGGTGGGGCGCCTGGAAGCCTTCAGGCGTCACGCGCATCTCCGGCCAGTCGAAGGCCAGGCCGTCCGCCCGGGCCCGCAGGCTGATGGGGTCGGCGAACACCGGCAGGGAGTAACGGTCCCACAGCAGTGAGCTCCACCAGCGGTTGCTGGGTGCCGGACCGGTAAGGCTGTCAGTCCTGTGGATGGTGCGTGGAGGCAGGCGGATCTGGGCGGGTGCCCGCTCAAGCAGCGAGCCGGCTCCGGTGGGCAGCTCGACCTGGGCGGCTGCCCCGCCTCCCGCCAGCAACGCAAGTACCGATAGGCAATTCATAAGTGCGGTTCTCACTCCTCAGCCCTTCACGGATCCGGCGGTCAGGCCCTCGATCACCTGCCTGGAGGCAAGGAAGAAGATGATGAACAGCGGCAGTACCGCCAGTGCGGTTCCCACCATCACCGCGCCCCAGTCGGTGCTGACCAGCCCCTGCAGGCTCCGCAGCGCGAGCGGTAGCGTGTAGGTGTCTCGCGAGCG
Source organism: uncultured bacterium (assembly GCA_964489965.1). GTDB lineage: Bacteria > Deinococcota > Deinococci > Deinococcales > Trueperaceae > CALDPK01. The sequence goes on along the minus strand of CAZBBU010000007.1, from coordinate 4,285 downwards.
CAGGAGCACCAGCGGACCCATGAAGCTGTTCCACATGCCTATGAAGGTCAGCAGGCCCAGCGTCGCCATGCCCGGCCTGATCAGTGGCACCGCGATGCTGCGGAAGATGCGGAACTCGCTCGCTCCGTCGATCCGGGCTGCGTCCATCAGCTCCCTGCTGATGGTGGAAGCTATGAACTGACGCATCAGGAAGATACCGAAGGCGTCCGCCATGCCCGGCACCCACAGTGCCCTGGGCGTGTCGAGCCAACCGATCAGGTCGATCACCAGGAAGTGCGGGATTATGTTCAGCAGCGAGGGCAGCAGCAGGCTGGCGATCACTATGCCGAAGAGCAGCTTCTTGCCCCGGAACTCGTAGAGCGCGAAGGCGAAGCCGCCCAGGCTGCAGAAGAACAGCTTGGTTACCGTGGCCATCACGGCGATGTAGATGCTGTTCCACATGTTCCGGTAGAACGGCACGTCCTGAGTGAGTGCTTCGAGGTTCCGGCCCAGCTGGTCGCTGAACCAGAAGGGGGGTGGGGCGGCGAAGATGGTGGAGCGGTCATGCGTGGCCCAGACGAACATCAGGTAGAAGGGCAGGATGGTGATTATGGCCAGCAGCACCAGCACGATGGCCGTGCCCAGCCGGCCGGGTTTCACGGTGAAGCGCTTCCTGTGAGCCTGACTGCCTGCGGTAACGCTCATGTCACTCCCTCGTCTCAAGGCTGCGGCGGCCGAAGAACAGGAACTGGGTGGCGGTACCGATGCCGATCACCAGGAACAGGGCCCACGACATCGCCGCAGCAGTGCCCATGTCATTCCATTCGAAGCCCAGCCTGTACAGGTACATGGCCACGGTCATGCCGGAACGGCCGGTGCCGCCGTCGGAGCCGACCATTATGTATGGCTCGTCGAACAGCTGCAGGTTGCCGATGATGGTCAGCGTGACGGCGAAGAACATGATGGGTCTGAGCAGTGGCAGGGTTATGTGCCTGAAACGCTGCCAGGGCCCGGCGCCGTCGATGGCCGCGGCCTCGTAATACTCCTGTGGGATGGTCACGAGGCCGGCCGAGTAGAGGACGATGTTGAAGCCGAAGTACTTCCAGACGACCAGGGTGGAGATGGCCGGCTTGATGAATTCGAAACGGCCCAGCCAGTTGATGGGGGTCTGCATGGCGCTGAACAGCCAGGCTGTGACGGGCCACGCTTCCAGGACACCCAGGAACTGGTTGACGACGCCGAACTGGGTGCCGAACAGCGTCTGGAAGACGATGGCCACAGCCACCGTGGAGGTGATGTACGGCAGGAAGTACGCGGCAGTCAGCGGATGCCTCAGTGACTTGAAGCCGCTGACTATCAGGAATGCCAGTGGGATGGCTATGAGGTGCTGCGGCGCACCTGAGGCCACGGCCAGCCACAGGGTGTTGCCAAGTGCCTGCCAGAACCAGGGGTCGGTCAGCAGCAGATGGTAGTTCTCCAGGCCCACGAACTCCATGGTGGAGAGCCCCTGGACCGGGTTCCATTTCTGGAATGAAAGGTACATGGAGAAGATGGTGGGGAACAGGCCGAAGGCCAGGAAGAGCAGAAAGAATGGGCTGACGAAAATATAGGGCGCGTACTTGCGCTGAAACCGGTGCCAGCGGCTGGCGGTCGCCAGGCGTTCCACCGGTGCTGTCTGTTGTGCCTGATTGCTCATCGGTAGTCCCCTGTGGCCGCCTTGGGGAGGAGGAGTCTCCCCAAGGCGAAGGAAAGGAAGTTGTCCTCTCAGCGGGCGCGGCGCTCGATCTGAGCCTTGGCGTCCTCGAGTGCGGACGCGATGTCCCGGCCGTTGTTGAGCACTTCGGTCAGTGCCGACTGAACGATCTCGAGCGCGATGTGATCGAACTCGGTTACCGCGACACCGGGGGTCTTCTGGGCCACCTCGGCGAAGAGGTTGCGGGCATCCTGGCCACCCAGGAACTCGATGGGTTCATCGAAGCTCGGGTCGTCATAGGTGCTGGTCACAGCCGGGAAGGCGGCGGTGGTGTGGAACGCGGAGAGCTGGATGTCCGCGCGGGTGCTCAGGAACTGCACCAGGCGCCAGGCTTCTTCCTTGTGCTCCGACTGCTCGGGAATGGCGTAGTGGGTGCCGCCCCAGGAGCCGAAGGTGTCCTCGGGGAAGTTGGAGGTGATCCACAGTCCGCTGGTGTCAGGCGCCATCCAGTTCTGCAGGTGGCCGAGCAGCCAGGCGCCGCTGAACTGGCTGGCGGTGGTGCCGGAGTTGAAGGCTTCGTACCATTCGTTGGTCCAGTCGCCGATCTGGGCGTCCAGGCCTTCATCACGGATGGTCTTGGCGATCTCGAAGGCCCGCACGAAGCGGTCACTGGTCACGGTCACGTTACCGTCGGCGTCGAAGAAGAAACCTTCGCCTTCGGGCACGTTGCTCTGGAAGTAAGCGCGCGCCACGTCTGCTGCGTTGGTCAGCAGGTAGGCGTCGGTCTGCTCCACGACCGCGCGGCCGTAGTCGAGGTAGGCGTCCCAGGTGGCGGTGACTTCATCGGCGGTAGCGCCGACCTGTTCCAGGATGTCACGGCGCAGGAACAGCACGCCGGGGCCGAGGTCGCCGGGCAGCGCGATGGTGCGGCCGTCACTCGTGGTGATCTGCGACCAGGAGTACGGGGCGTACAGGTCCTGGTACTGACCGGCGTTGTAAGGTTCCTGCGAAAGGTCGACCAGGGCACCGGAGGCCAGGAAGCGGGCCACGAACTCCACGTCCAGGGCAACAACGTCGGCGGCCCCGCTGCTGGCTGCCAGTTCGGTTACCAGGCCGGTGTGGTGGTCACCGTGCTCACGGCGGATGACCTCGACCGCAATGTCAGGGTTCTCTTCCTCGAAGATCGGCAGTACCACTGCCAGGTGCGAGTCCAGATCCGGGTAGACCGCGATGGTCAGCACGGTCTGGGCGGTGGCTGCGCTCAGGAACGCAGCGGCTAGCAGAAGGCCAAGCTTTTTCATGATTCAGGGTTCTCCTTGTATGTCTCGTTGGGCGGGTGCGGGGCGCAGCTCAGATGCTGCGCACGGACTGTCTTGCGACCAGTTCAGGCTCGAACTTGTTCCTCACCTCCACTTCCTCGTCACTCAGGGCTGCCAGCGCCAGCCTGGCGGCTGCCGCACCCATCTCCAGCAACGGCTGGCGGACTGTGGTCAGCGACGGATACAGGTAGCGGGCGAACAGCACGTCGTCAAAACCCACCACTGAGATGTCATCGGGGATGCTGCGGCCGGCGTCGCGCAGCGCCTGCAGTACGCCTGCGGCCATCTGGTCGTTGCCGGCGAAGATGGCGGTGATGCCCGCGCCTCGGTTAAGCAGTCGCTGGGTGGCGTGGTAACCGCCTTCTTCCAGCCAGTCGGATTCTATGGTCAGAGCTTCGTCATAGGCGATGCCGGCGTCGGCCAGAGCCTGGCGGTAACCCAGGAGGCGGGCCCGGCTGTCGGGGAAACTGAGGGGACCGGTCAGGTGGGCGATGCGCCTGTGCCCGTGGCTTATCAGGTGCTGCGTGGCCAGCCGGCCACCGTATTCGTTGTCGATCGAGAGGCTGTGATTGCCGGCCTCGGCCAGTCTTCGGGCGACCAGCACGACCGGCAGCTCACCCTGCATCAGCTCCAGGATCTCCTCGTCAGGCAGAGCCTCCACGTGCAGCACCAGTGCGTCCACCCTGCGGGACTTGAGGAGCTGCAGCGCCTGGCGCTCGCGTTCCAGACTGGCCTTGCCGCTGACTACCAGCATGTGCATGCCGGCAGGCTCCAGTACCTGTTCCACGCCGCGGACCATCACGCCGTAGTAAGGACTGGTCATCTCGTTGACGATGACGCCGATGCCGCCGGAGCGGTTGGTGACGAGGCTGCGCGCGAAGGCGTTGGGGCGGTAACTGAGCTGCTCCACGGCCTGCAGGACCCGTTCCCGCGTGGCGGCGGCCACCGGTACGGTGCCGTTCAGAACGCGGGACACGGTGGACATGCTCACGCCGGCCAGGCGGGATACGTCCCTGATTGTGGCACTGCCACCTGCATCGCTCATGGTTGCATCTGCCCTCTTCCCCACGGGCTCGCTGCCCGGGAAACCATCATCCGGCTTGCTGCACCGGAGTCTCTGAAAACGCTTTCAGCCGTTATAGGACTTCAGGAAGCGGATTGTCAAGTGCCAACCCGATACACCGCGTCCCCATCGCACTTTCTGCCAGATTACCTGTCAGCGACGACAAAACTGGCCTGCAAGCGCTTTCAGGGCCGGGATTCCGCAGCAGGAAGCCGGTTCCTTCCGTCCGGG
>CAZBBU010000006.1:13240-18361 GCA_964489965.1 uncultured bacterium | reverse complement strand
GCTTTCCCTGTGCGACATACACACCCATGCTGCCGTTGCTGTGACTTGGGGAGTTAGGGGAGCCGTCCGAACAGGGTTTGCAGCCTGTCCTGTCCAAACTGGGAAGAACTCATAGGGCCCGTAGCTAAAGCGCGTGCTGGACAGGATTTGCCCTGTCGTGGACCCCCGTGTGTGATACCCGACATCGCCGCTGAGGCCGGTAACACTCATGCCTTTCAGCAGACGCTGCGGGTGCCTGTCAAGCCTGCCCTGTATCTTGAACTCGACTTGTCCCTGTACGACACCGCGATCGGGCTCACTCCGGAGGCGAAGCTGGAGGACGAGTCAGCTGCAGCCGTCCAACTGACGATGGAAGTGGAAGGTGCAGGCGCGTTCACGGTGATCTGATTCGCTCCCGCCGTGAGCATGAGGTCAGCGCTGAAGGTGTTGCCGGTGAGTTGGTATGCGGCGGTCTGACTGACGGGTGACTGAAAACCGTCTCTCACTTGCTGCTCTCATCGGGAAAGTACAGCAATTTGAGGATGATAGAGGATTGATCAGGATGTGCATACGGTCTTTCGGTTACCGGAATCGGCGGTTTCTCCGTGCGGCACGACTGGCAGCAGTCTCAGTCTTCGTCCTCGCGCCGTCTGATGTGAAACGTCCCGAACTCCGACCAGATGCTGTCCGCCTGCTCCAGTCGTTTCTGTACTGCGCTGGGCCCGATATGGCGTGTGGTCGCAGCTATCAGTGCCTGCAGCGTGCTTACTGCAGCGGTGAGTGACCGGAACATGGCAGCCGGCGTGGTGGAGAACGTGACGACCAGGTCACTGGTGGCCCGCAATGGTGAGGCATGCTCGTCGGTCAGGATGACGGTCGGAGCCCGTGCGGCCGTCCAGGTGGCGTGCTCGATGGTGTCGCGGCTGTAGCGGCTCATGCTGATCACCAGTGCGGCGTCATCCGGGGCGATATCGATGAGGCGTTCCGGCAGCTGACCGCTCGCGGAATGCAGCTGCCAGACGCCCGTGCGGATCATGTTCAGGAGATGGCTGGCCAGTCCCGCCAGGTGCGAGCTGGTGCGGCTGCCCAGTACCCAGATGCGACCGGCGCCGGCTGTTCATACTTCTGCGGCACGTGCTGCCCAACATGTTCCAGCCGATCCTGGTCGTCGCCACCCTGGGCGTGGCCGGAGCGATCCTGGCAGCTGCCGGCCTGAGCTTCATCGGCCTGGGCGCCGCCCCCGGCACCCCCCGAATGGGGCGCCATGCTGAGTGATGCCCGGACCTACATGCGGCGCGCCTGGTGGATGGCTGCGATTCCGGGCCTGCTGATCACCCTGACCGTCCTCGCCATCAACCTCGTCGGCGACGCAGTGCGCGACGCACTGGACCCCGCCTGAACTGACATCGGAGTGAAAGAGATGAACGATTACCGCAATTACATCAATGACACGCTCGAGCAGCGACTGATCCCAGGAGTGAGCGCCATAATCCGCAAAGGCGATGAAACGCTGCTGCACGAGGGCTTCGGCTACGCCGACCGCGAAGCCCGCCGCAAGGTCACTCCGGACACCGTGCTCGGCATCGGCTCAGTCACCAAGTCGTTCACCGCACTCGCCATCATGCAGCTGCACGACGCCGGCAAACTGAACGTGGACGCTTCGGTGGCGGATTACCTGACCAACTTCACCCGCTCAGGCGCAACCGACCTGACCGGCATCACCCTGCATCACTCCCTGACCAACACCAGCGGACTGCCGCCACTTCCTTTCCTGCGCTCAACCACCGGTGACATGGCGCGCTACGCCCAGGTGTACTTCGGCAACACCGAACTTATCTCACCGGAGTCGCTCGAACGCATGACCCACCCGCACGTCCGGACGAGTCCGGAACGCTGGTACGGCTACGGGCTGATGGTCCAGCCCGACTATCACGGTCACAAGATGGTGGAGCATGGCGGCAACCTCAAGGGCATGGCCGCCTGGCTGACGATGTTCCCGGAGCTGGAACTGGTTGGCGTGATGCTCGCCAACATCACCGGCGGCCCCGTGGCGGACATGACCCTGGCCGGCCTCAACGTGGTGCTCGACCTGCCCCTGAACACTGAACGCGAAGAGCATCAGGCTGTCAGCCTGCCAACCACTCAGCTCGAGAAGTTCACCGGGCTCTACCGCTCAGACGAGAACGCTGAGGTGCGCATCGAACTGACTGATGGTGCGCTGGTGGCGGACGTGAAGGAAGTACGCTTGGACGCCACCCCCGTAGCCAGCGATTCGCTGCTGGTGAACATGAACGGCGCCAACACCCTGATGCAGTTCCTGGAAGAGTCGGATAAGGGCTTTGGAGCCCTGTTCTTCGGGTACCGGGTGCTGGAGCGGGTGGAGTAACAGGTGAGCTCCTGACGCCAAAATTGGCTGCGGGTATCCGGCGACAACTGCCGCGCAATCTGACGCTTGGTTGCTCAGCAAAGTAGCGGAGCAGCTGACGGCAACTGTGAGTCCGGGCTTCATACTTCGCAACTGAACAGCAGATAATCGAACAAGACCTGGTGCGGGCGGATCAGTCCTCTCCGCACCAGGAGCCCGTTGGTCCGAGCGCATCGCTTGTGGTCATGTGTCGGTCAAACCGAACCGCTTCCGGGCGTCGATAGAGTTGAGGAGTGATCGATGAACGTGATGCAGAAGGTGATCGGCTTCTTCTTGCGGCCCTACACCCGGCGACGCGCCCAGGGAAAGACGATCGGGCAGGTGATAGCCGAGCTGGAGTCAACGCGTGACGAGATCATGCCCCGCATCGACCGTGCTGAGGACTCGGATGCCAACCGCGAAGCGCTCAACCATTTCATCGGAATAGAACGCTGGGCTGCGAACCGGATCCGTGTCGCGATGGGGCAGGCAAAGTTCGAGCTGGACAGCAACCGGCGTTATCGCCTGCCGGATGGCGCGTCTCTCGCTGAACTCCAGTCCGCCTTTCGGGCTGCACGGGAAGAGACGCTTGAACTGGCGAGAGAAGTGCAGCGTTCCCGCCTGGATACTTCCACCTCGATCAGGCACAACGATCTGGGGCCACTCACCGTGACCGAGTGGTTCGTCTACATCCGGGATCACTCCGTCCGTGAAGTTGTTCGGATAAGGGAGAAAGCGGTCGAGGGCTAGGTCTTTATCCGGCCAGCCGTGCGCTGATGGCGCGGGCAGCCTCGTCAACAACAGGAACCAGCTCCAACTGACGCTCCTCGGTGACGTACACGGAGGCCCCGCTGAGGCTGATAGCGGCTACCACGTGGCCTGATCTGTCGCGGATCGGTGCGGCGACGCAGCGGATGCCGAGTTCGTTCTCCTCGCAATCCAGTGCGTAGCCGTTCTGCCGCACCTTGCGGAGCTCCGCAAGCGTGGCGTCCAGGCCGACGATCGTGTACGGAGTCTTTGCTTCCGTGTCTTCGACCAGGTGGCTGAGCCATTCCGATTCAGGCCGGTGTGCGATCAGGACCTTGCCTAGCGAGGTCGTTTGGGCAAGGGTGCGGAGGCCGACCCGCGAGACCATTTGCAGGCCGCGCTGGCCGCTGACCTTCTCGATATAGACGATTTCGGTGCCTTCAAGTTGCCCCAGATGCACGGTCTCCTTCGTCCGGGCACTCAGCTGTTCCATAGTCTCCCGCGCCGTAGACACGAGGTAATTGTCGGCTTTGACAAGCTGACCCAGCTCCAGCAGCCGGTAACCCAGCCGGTAGTTATGCCTGTCTTTCATCAGGAAGCCCTCTTCAACCAGGGTTGTGGCCAGTCGGTGGGCGGTGGATCGGGGCATGTCCCCTGAGGCCGCCAGTTCCGCGAGTGAGTGGTGACCCTTCGCCACCAGCTCGAGGAGCCCCAGAGCCTTGCGGACAGCGTGGCTCATGCGGACGTGCTGGCCAGCAAGCGGTCCAGCCCGGTTGTGTCCCGGGGTATGGCGCCTTGCTGAGTCACTTTCCAGGAGGCGACTTCGTTGGCGAACCGGGCCGCTGCCGGCAGAGGCCTCTGCTGCAGGACACTCATTATGAAAGCTGCATTCCAGGCATCGCCCGCTCCAGTCGAGTCAATCACCGGGCCGGAAGCTGAGGAGTCAACCAGCACCGATTCCTGACCGGTATGGATGCAGCACCCAGCTGAGCCCAGTTTCATACCAACAATACCAACTCCCATGTCGAGGTAGCGCAAGGCGTGGTCCGCGTGATCGCTGGGCGTCAGGCTGCGGTTGACCGCCGACGCGTCCGATGGATGGCTGGGAAAGACGACGTCCACATACGGCAGCAGTTCTGCCACCGCTGCATATGCGAGCTCGAGGGCGTCAGCTGCGCCCCGCTCAGCCCACAGTCTCAGCCGCACGTTTGGGTCGTAGAAGACCAGCGTGCCGGCTTCGCGTGCCAGCCTGGCAGCCTTGAGTGTTGCCGCCTGGGCCGACTCCGATATCGCCTGTGTGATCCCGCTCAGCAGCAGCGCCCTGGACGAGGCGATGTAGTCAGCGTCGACATCCTCAGGGCCCAGCCCAGCGGCCGCCGACTCCTTGCGGTAGTACCAGAACTCGTGCTGGTTGTCCGGCAGGGAACTGATGATGTACATACCGTTGCGTCCAGGAACAAGCGGACAGTGACTGAGATCGATGCCCGCCCTCTCCCAGCTGGTGGTGAGCAGCTGACCGAACGCGTCGTCGCCGGCACGGGAGAGGAACCCGGTGCGGCCACCCAGCCGGGCCGCCATCATCAGCGCGTTCATGACGTCGCCGCCGAAGCTGATGTCCAGTGAGTCTGCCTGGCGCAGAGGCACGCTGGCCGACAGCTCCACCATGCACTCGCCGATGCCGATGAGGTCAAGTGGACGCTCCGGGGAATCACTGTTGACGGGGATAAGGCCCCTATCGCCCGGAAGGTCTGCCATCAGAGGATCAGCTCTTCCAGCAGATTCCGCGTTCGCGTGCGTGTCTCGGCTTCGTCGTTGCCGAATATCGCACCCAGTCCGACGAGCCTGGCCCCGGCGGCAAAGTAGCGGCCGACGTCGTTGAGGCCCACACCGCCGGTCGCCAGCAATCTCGCATCCGGGTAAGGGCCCAGCAGGCTCTGCAGGTAGCCCGGGCCGCCCAGGCTGGCGACGGGGAACACCTTCAACAGGGAACA
>CAZBBU010000006.1:9576-13230 GCA_964489965.1 uncultured bacterium | reverse complement strand
GCGCGGCCTGCAGCTCTGTGGGTGTCATGATCCCGGGAACGTGAGGCACCCCGGCGTCGCGGGCTGCCTTGATCACCGTGACATCAAGGTTGGGACTCACCAGATAGTCGGCGCCAGCACTGACGGCCTCGGCAGCCTGCCGGGCACTCAGTACGGTACCGGCCCCGATACGGCAACGGTCACCCGCCTCGGCGCGCAACCGCTCGATAACCGAAGCCGCCCCGGGAACCGTGAAGGTGACCTCGAGTGCCCGGAGCCCAGCCTCGATGGCAGCCATTGCCTGTCCGAAGGCGACGTCTGCTGAGGAGCCGCGCAGCACACCAATGACGGTCCTGTCTGGGAACAACTGTTCTGGTGTCATCCCGACTATCCTTTCGAAGCCCCGGAGGTCAGGCCGGAGATGAGCCGTGTCTGCAGCAGCAGGAACACGATCGCGGGCGGCAGCACAGCGATGATGGCGTAAGCCGTGAACCTGCCCCATTCGATCCCTGTGTCCTGGATGTTGTAGTAGAGGCCCACCGTCACCAGTCGCAGACCATCGCTGATGGTCAGGGACTGCGAAATCAGCCAGTTGTTCCATACGAACAGGAAGATCAGCGTGGCTCCGGCGATCAGTCCGGGTTGCGAGAGCGGCAGAAGTATCCGCGAGAAAATCTGCCACGGGCTGGCCCCATCCATGAGCGCGGCCTCCTCGATCTCGACGGGCAGGGATTTGAAGAAGTCCTTGAGCATCCACAGGATCTCCGGCACCTTCCAGGCGGCGAAGACGATTATCAGCACGGCGTAGGTGTCGTAGAGCCCAGCGCGCACGCTCAGTATGTAGAGGGCCGGCAGGATGGCTACGCCAGGAACAAGCGAGGTGGCCAGAATCGCCAGGAGCAGGGTGTCCTTGCCGCGGAACATCGCCCGGGCCGCCATGTAACCACCGAGTGCCGCGGCAATCAGGCACAGGATCACGGCGGCCAGCGCCACGAAGGTGGTATTGCCGAAATAGCTCCAGACGCGCGCGTCGCTCAGCACGAACTGGTAATTCTCAAGCGTTACCGGGTCCGGGATCAGCTTCGGCGGGTAGGCGTCCGCCACCCGCAGCGGCTTGAGGGATGTGGACACGAACCACAGGATGGGCAGCAGCACTATGGCAACTGCCACGCCCAGGACCGTGTACTGGCCGGCCATGTAGAGTCGCGATCTGAGTTTGTTGCTCATGTCAGTTGCTCCCTAGCCGCGCTTCGACAGGCGGACGTATATGAGGGCGAAAGCCAGGTTGATTATCAGCATCAGCACACCGATCGCCGCGGAGTAACCCAGGTCCCAGTGACGGAAGATCTCGTCGAAGATCCTTACGCCGAGTATCTCGGTGCTTCGCAGCGGCCCGCCGGCGGTCAGGACGTAGACGAGCGCCACCATGTTCGTGCTCTCCACCACCAGCAGCACACCGGCGATGAGGATGGTCGGCAGGATCAGGGGAATGGTGACGTGCCGGGTGAGGGCAAAGCCTGCTGCGCCGTCGATTCGGGCCGCCTGGTACAGCTCCTCCGGCACGGTCTGCAGCGCCGCCAGAATCAGGATCAGCACGAACGGGAATGAGCGCCAGACGTTGGCCACCACGACGGTGACCATGGCCCAGCTCGGGCTGCCCACCAGGTTGGGGAAGGTGCCGCCGAGTTCAGTGACGGCATACGCTACCGGCCCGTAAACGCCGTCCAGGAGCCAGCGGAAAAGAAGGGCGATGACTATCTGGGTGATGGCCCAAGGCAAGATAAGGATGGTTCGGAACAGCGAACGGGCTTTCAGCCGCGGGTTGTTCAATATGAGCGCGAGGCCGAAGCCGATGGGGATCGCTCCGAGCAGCGTGCCGAGCACGTAAACGAGGGTTATGCGGACGTTGGCCCACAATCTTCCGTCGTTCAGCATCTGCTGGTAGTTGCCGAGGCCGATGAAGTCGACCAGTTGGGTGAAGCGCGTCTCAAAGAAGCTCAGGAAGAAGCTGTAACCGATAGGATAAAGGCTCACGATGCCGATGAGGGCTACAGCCGGCAGGAAGAACAGCAGGATGATTCGGAAGTGTCGGCTGGCGGTGTACATGGTGGCGATCACCCGAGCGGATCAGTGAATGACCGGGCGGAACGACACCGTCCCGCCCGGTGAGTCCACTGTTTACCGTCCGGAGTTGTACTCCTGGGCGGCCTGCTGCAGAGTCTGTTCGATCGGTGCGCTGTTCAGCACGATCTGCTGTGCGGCGTTCACCAGGATGTCGTGCAGGCGGGTGTAGTCTGCCGGAATGCGGGCCAGGCGGCCGCTTTCCAGCAGTACATCACGCCAGTGAAGCATTTCCTGACCTTCCGCCGTCTCACTGAACCAGGGGTCATCGAAGGCTGACACGCGAGCTGGCACCTCACCGGCCTCGATGGCGTTCATGACCATCGCCTCCGTGCTCGTCATGTGCTCGATGAACCTGAAGGCAAGGTCGGGCTGGGTGCTGGTCGCGCTGATGGCCAGGTGCCAACCGGAGACCTCGGTGGAGGCTGGGCCGCCATCCTCGAAGCCCAGGACGGGCGCCACCTGCAGGTCGTCGCCGAGTGCTTCACGGCCGGCGGCTACCCGGTGGGTGCCCCAGTTGGTGAAGGCCACTCGGCCGGCCCGGAAGCCCTGGTAGGCATCATCGACGGTCCAGTTCCAGGCGAGCTCGGGGTTCAGGCCGTACTCGTGCGAGAGGTCGTAGAGCAGCTGGAAAGCGCGGACACCCGCCTCGGAGTCGAAGATGGCATTGCCGTCGTCATCCAGGTAATCGCCGCCAGCCGCCCAGATGGCCGGGCGGAACCACTCGAGGAAGCCGTTTCCGGCCCCACCGGTGGACAGGCCGATGGCGTAGCCGATGTAGCCTTCCTCCGCGAGTTGCTGAGCGATGGGGATAGCCTGCTCCCAGGTCGTGGGGACTTCCACGCCGATCTCCTCGAGCAGGTCCGCGCGGTACCACATCATCACGGCACGGTGTTCGATGGGCAGCGCCATCTTGGAGCCCTCGTACGTGCCCATGTCCCACGGCAACAAGAAGTCGTTCTTCTGCTCATCCGTCCAGTCGGCCACGAACTCGTCCATGGGGTAGATGGTGCCGGCTTCGAACTGCTCCTGGAACATGCGTGGAGCGGTGATGCGGAACACGTCGGGTCCACGGTTCACGGCCACGGCCTGGATCATGCGCGAGCCTATGTCCGCGAAGGGCAGCACTTCGACCTGAACGGTGACACCTGGGTTCTCCGCCTCGAACTGGGCGATCAGCTCGGACTGCACGCGCTCGCGGGGGCCGTCCGCGGCCGGATCCAGGAACGTCCAGAAGACCAGGGTCTGTGCGCTGACTGATGCGAGGAGCAGCGCAGCGGCAAGGGGAAGCAGCAGTCTGAACATCATTCGTTTCACAATTCACAACTCCTTTGGCTGAAGGTCGTGCGGGCCGCGCTGGCGCGACTACTGAAGTCAGTTGGTTCCGGTTCGGGGCAGGATTCCTCCTGCCGCTGCCATATAGCGTGCTTCGTTTTGCCTCCCTTCAGCTGCCGGCTGCACGCCGGCGGCGGTGAATCTGAATGGGCTGCCGAGATGGCCAGCCTAGAAACGCTTGTGCTTAACGTACAGCTCGGCGAGCGGCGGGTCCGTTGA
>CAZBBU010000006.1:8168-9566 GCA_964489965.1 uncultured bacterium | reverse complement strand
GTGTTCTCTTTCGCGACGATGCGTTCAGCCTCTTCAAGCACCTGCAGTGTGAGTTCCGCAGGGATGAAGACGATGCCGTCCTCGTCACCGAACACGTAATCGCCGGGATTCACCGACACACCACCGATGTTGACTGGGCATTCGAAGTCGACGATGTTGAAACGGCCAACGGCGTCCCCCGGACTGGTGAACTTCATGAATATGGGGAAGCCGCTCTTCCTGATGTAGGCGGTGTCGCGGATGCCGCCATCCACCACCGCACCGACGCAGCCGTTGCGCATGGCGCCGGAGCTCCACAGTTCGCCCCAGACGCCTGTCAGCTGCTCGCCCATCGTGTCGTACACGGCAACGACGCCCGGGCGGAAGTTGTCGATCACCTTGGGGCCCAGCCGCTTCGACTGGTCCAGGGTGCTGTCGGCCCGGCCCTTGATGGTGAAGGCCGGACCGGCCACCTTCATGTCGTGTGTAAGCGGATTGATGGAGTGGTGGGCGAACTGGAACGTGAGTCCCAGTCCGTCCAGCACGTCGCAGACCGCTGGTACGTATAGCGCCTTGAAGCGCTGCTCGATGCTCTGCCAGTCCATTTCCGTCATTTGCTCTGTCACCTCTCGGGCTCCTTGCTCGGTCACCAGCTGGGGATTGTGGCGGACCAGCCGGGACGCGCGATGTCTGGGTCGTTCGGGTTCAAGAAGCGGTCTACCGCCTTGCCTGATGCTGCCAGGGAGCTGTACTGAGCCAGCTTGTCCTCGTCGATCTCGACTCCGAGGCCCGGACCTTCTGGTGGCGCTATCTGACCGCCCTCGGGAAGCAGCATGCCGCCCTTGATGATCTCGTCGGCCGCGTGGATGTTCATGTTGTCTATCGCCAGCTTCAGGTTCGGCATTGTCACCGCGGTGTGGATCATGGCTGCCCAGCCGACTCCCAGTTCGCAGCTGCTGTGCATGCCGATGCCGAGGCCCAGGCTGCCACAGACCGTATCCAGATGCTGGGTGGGCCTGATCCCGCCCCAGTACCAGAGGTCGCTCAGCACCACATCGACTGCCGCGCTGCTGATGGCAGGACCGATGTGGTCGAACGCGGTGACGCACATGTTGGTGCTCATGGGCGAGGAGACCTTCTGACGCACCTGTGCCATGGCGGCCATGCCCCAGGCGGGGTCCTCGAAGTACTCCAGGCCCACCTTGTCGAGCTCCTGCCCGATCCGGATGGAGGTCGCCGGTGACCATGAACCCTGTGGGTCTATGCGCAGTTTGGCTTGCGGACCGAACTCGTCCCGGAGCGCCTGCATGCACTCGAGCAGCCGCCGGATGTCCTCGAAGTGCAGCCCGGTCGTCGGCTCGTCGAGCACGACGAGCGGCGCGCCGGTCGCCGGGCGTTGCCGCTCGGTCGCGAGCTTGA
>CAZBBU010000006.1:4417-8158 GCA_964489965.1 uncultured bacterium | reverse complement strand
CCACCCTTGAGTTTCAGCGTCTCGAAGCCATGGTCAGCCACCATCTTCCGGGCGAAGTCGACCACGTCCTGCGGCGTGTGGATCTGACCCTGGCCTTGCTTGTTGTTGTGGCGGTAGAAGATGTAGGCCGCGACATCGGCCTTGTCCCTGACCTTGCCCCCCAGCAGCTGGTAGAGCGGTACTTCCGCGGCCTTCGCCTGCAGGTCCAGGCAAGCCATCTCGATGGCCGCAAGCACCAGCTCCGTGCGCATGTAGTAGTTCCAGTTGCCGATGCGCGCACGGATCTTGCCGACTTCCCATGGTGACCAGCCCAGCAGCACCCGCTCCCAAGCCTTGAACTGCTCCGGCTTCACCCAGGCGTGCGTTTCTCCGTAGCCCGTCAGCCCGTTGTCCGTCCTGATAACGATGAGGTTCCGCGAGTACGAAGACAGTGATCCAAAACAGGTGAGTATTGGCGCCTGGATTGGGACAGTTACAGGAATGCACTCGATGCTTTCGATCCGCACTTCCGACCTCCGCGTGTCGGTGGCCAGTTGGGATGGTGCTTCTCTGGCCCTGACTTTTTAGTTAGCGGAGTCTAACGGGTGGGCTGGAGGTGTGTCAACAGGCGGGCGTCTGTCTCATATAGTGGGATACTTTCGAGCGGTGATCAAGCCCCGCCTCGCGCGGTGAGTGGACCGCGTGGCACCAAGGTGGCATGTTGACAAGTGGCCTCCGCGGCAGCTGTCTGATAGGCGATTCTCGCCGGAGCCTCCGAGCAGGCGAGGCCCTGCAGGCTGGCCGCAGCCAGCCTGCAGATGCATCAGACTCCTAAGGGCTCCTGACCTCCAGGCTCACATCATCCAGCCTGAACACTACGGGATAGCTGCCGCTGGTGCTCCCGGTGATACGCAAGCATGTGGCACCATAGTGTCCGTCCAGGTCGAACCAGCCGCTGTTCAACTCCCGGTACCACTGGCTGATCGCAGCCTCGGTCAGCCTGCGTTCCCAGAGGATAGCGGCACTTTCTGCACGGGGACAGGCATCGTCCAGCACCTGAATCCGGAACTCACCGGTACCAGGGCTGTTGGACCTGGTCATGTAGTGGTACAGGCGCAGGCGGGCCTGATTGGCTGTTTTCGGTATCGTGACTGTCTGCGTGAGGGAACCGTCCGCGTTGGTGCGATGCCTGCCATCCGATGACGCAACACCTATTGCTGCGTAGCCGATCGGTGTCCGGTAGAGGGAATCAGTGCCTCCGGACGGTTGAATCCACGCGTCACCGGTCATCGTCCAGTCCGAGGTCCTGCCTTGGCTGAAGCTGCCGTTCCTTATCAGGTCTTGCGGTGGCAGTTGCGTTGGTTGCGAAACGCTGATGCGGACGGTCCTGAAGATGTCCTCGGAGTTGGTGTCATCCTTGAAGGTGAACTCCTGGTCGGCATTGCCTTGATTCAGGGAGTTCAGGTATGCCGCACGGAAGGTGATGGTGATGGTGTCCCGCTGTCCAGCCTGGAGTGTGCCCCAGGGGATGTCGGCGTAAGTTCCTGTGCCTGCCTGACCCCAGAGCACCCAGTCCAGCGCAGCGTTGCCCGTGTTCTCAAGTACGTACTGCACGGACACGTCGCTGAAACCGCCCTGGGAACCGCTGACTGTGACGCGCGTTGTCGGCGAGACACTCAGCTGACCCCGGATACTGTTGGTTTCGCAGTCCTGCAACACGAGCATTGCGCCCAGGCTGGTGGACGGAGAGCCTGTGCTGTATTGGATGCGTGCTGTGCGCAAGCTGCTGGTAGTGCATTCGGCGATCGAGACGGACAAGTTGCTGCTTCCGTTGGCGGAGAGGCGCACGCTTGTCTGGTCCAGAGTGAGCCAGCTGCTGGTGGAGGTTACGTTCACCTGGAGCTCGTAGTTGACCTGGTTGTGCAGGCGCATCTGGCGCATCCCGCCGCTCTCGTTTATGTCTATCCGGTCGGGTGCGGAGATTGCAGGATCAGGGGTCGGGCCGGGCGCGGGATTCGGTCCGGAGCTGCGCTCAACCAGGGTGGAGCAAACCCAAACCTGCGGCACGCTTGACTGGGGATAGCCGTTGTTCCGGTCGTATTCCTGTCTGAAGTGCAGCGGCTCATCTTCGAGCTCTTTGACCTTCTCGACGTACGGGGCGTGCAGTGAATAGGGTTTCACCTGCAACCACTCGGCGCCACAGGTAGCGCCGATCCTGCCTGTCGCTGCATCCAGCTGGTCAGCCTTAGCGACTACCAGCAGTTGCAGGCTGCTGCTCCTGAAGGTGCCGATGGGTTCATTGGCGCCAGGGCCAGGTCGGTAATTCGGGCTGCCCTGGGGGCTCCCGACCCACTGTTCGGATGGCCGCAGCTCTTCGTAGCCGGGCAACAGAAGGGGCAGTGGATCGAAATAGCGTTTGCCTTTGAAAAGCTCACTTGGATGGTTACCGCGAATGTAGCCGAACCTGAGGTCGCTGCCGGCACCCTCGGCCTGCGGCGCCTGATAGAAATCGCGCAGTTCAAAGTGGATGTGTACCTGACCGGCCGCATTCGTGCTTCCTTCGACTCCGAGGTCGCTTCCACCGCGGATCGGGAGGCTCTTGTTGTTTACGGGATCGTCCACGCACCAGAGCCGACCGCCCGGTGCTTCCTTCAGCGGGAGATTCCCGATCCTGTTCACCTGAGCGGAGAAACTGGCGAGATGCCCGTAGAGCGAGTAGACCGTGCCAAGCTCAGGCAACGAGTGACGCAGCACCACCGTGTAGCCCATTCCGTTGTTCGGTTGCCGGTCGTTCACGCAGACCAGATAACCGTCATGGAAAGCGGTCACGATTCCATTCGCGTAGGCGCTGCCGGTGGCTATGTCAATCCCGGCGTGGTACTTATCCTTGCCAGCCTCGGGATTCTTGGGGTCTTTGGGATTGTACGCACCGTTGAAAGACGCGTACGGCTGGGTTATGCGGTAGACGTTGCCGCCATCCTGGTAGCGGAGTGGCCAGTGATAGACGCGGCTCCTGGTGGCCAGGGTCTGGGCTGCGATCGAGAAGTGGCTGGTCTCGCCACTGACGTGGCCCGAATCATGGAACTCGATGTTCTGCAGTTCGGCCCATTCGCCGGTGCGTCCGGACTGCAGAATGATCGTGGGTTCAGTTTCCGTGTCCCAGTCGTCATCAGTCAGGTTCAGGTAGATGCGAACGGGTTTCATGAACTCGAATCCACTTGGCTCGAACTTGTAGTTGACATGAGTCGCATGACCGAACTCGCTTGGGGGCAGTTCGTCGGATCTTACGACTGAGACCGTGATCTCCATTCCCTCCGGGATCGCGCCTTCGGGTATGTCGACGTAGGCGAGGCCGTCACTTGACGAAACGATGCCTCCTGCGGAGCCCAGCTTGCGCGTGTTCACCTGGCCTTCGCTGGGCTTTGTCACCACGATGAAACGTGCGGAAGCCTCGGCGATCTGCACGATCGCGGAACTGGAGGTGAGGAACTCCTCGCTGGAGCGGATGCGGACTGCGAGAGTATCGTCGTTCTGGACGCTGCCTACCTGACCGATAGGTGTCCCGTTGATGATGAGTGTCCCCGTCGAAGTGGAAACCTGCGCAGCATTGTTGAGGCCTGCGACCCTGTAGACAGGGCTTGTGTACTCATTACCGACGTCCGCATCGTGAAGTGTAGAGAACTGAAAGCCCAATGGGGAACCGGGCTCTGTCGCGCGGGGCAACGCGGGGCAGGGCGGGGCATGGTCACGATAGGGTAACAG
>CAZBBU010000006.1:0-4407 GCA_964489965.1 uncultured bacterium | reverse complement strand
CCACCAGAAGTGCGAGCAGAAGTGCCGCCAGGTATAGTTTGATGCGCATTAAGGCTCCTTCCGAGTAACTGTGCGTTTCATTGCAGGTCGAGTGCCAGGCTGTAAGGGAAGGTCGTGGCTGTCCTGGTTGCTCCGGTGACACGGATGAACAGCCGCAGGTTCTCGCCGCTCGCGTTGCGGTACGAGAGGTTCACGTCCTCGTCAAGCCTGTTCCCAAGCTCGTCGAACAGGACCACCGAGTATGAAGCTGCGTGGTACGGCGATCTGTCCAGCTCGATCTGACTGCCCGGATGATTCCGAAACAGGACGGTGTAGACCATGCCTGCCGGCACGTCCGCAACAAACCAGTCCTCGTCCGAGTTGAAGTCGATGTAGCCGAAGCGTTCCGTCCCGAGTTCGTTGGCGGCGGCACTGCCGTTGTTGGGCTCGACTTCGTTTGGCAAAGGGGTGACGGCGACCCAGGCACTTGCCGTCTTGTTGCCGTCGCTGCCACTCACGTCGTAGATGACCTGGCCGATCCCCGCTCCGGTGGCGGTCAGCGACCGGTTCTGCGCATCCACCTCAACCAGCCCCGCTGGCTCAACGTCCGGTGTCCAGCGGCAGCGGATGTCCGTTCGTTTACCTTCGCTGTTGAGATAGCTGGTTTCAAGTTCAATCTCAGCCTGGGAACCGAACTCCAGAAAGTGCCGCCCAGGTGACAGCTCGATGCGGAACGCCCGATCGGAAGCGTTGAACATGCTGCACGGGTACAAGGCGATGCCATCTGCGAGTTCGGAGCAGCCTGTGATCAGGATCAACAGGGCAGAGATGACCGCTTACTTCCTTGCATTCAAGGGCCGCCGGTGTCCAATGGGCACTGCAGGTGCACTCCTTTACTTTTCGACAAGTACTGTCTGGTTTCGTTGTGGAGCAGCATACTTTACTTTTTGAAGTTGGTGCAATTCACCCCGGGGCCACCTGGGTACCCTGCGTGCCATCCAGTACACAAAGCCCTCCTCTTGCGCTCCGACCCGAAGGCTGGTATACACTATGCGCCATGTTGCATAATCATCGGGCTCGTGGTCAGGAATGACCGCCTTCGCGCCCCCAGATCGCCTCAATGCCGTGACCTTCAAGGCCACCAACCAACTGGCTGATGCTGTCCGCGGCATGGCGGCTGCCGGGCTGGACCCGATCAGCCTCGCCACGGCCAGGCCCGATTTCGACACGCCAGCAGTCATCAAGCAGGCGGTAATCGAGGCCATCAAGGTGCCTCACACCTACATGACCTACTCGGAATCGCGTGGCCTGCCTGAACTGCGGCAGGCGGTTGCAACCAAGCTGGCCGACAGGAACGGAGTCGCCTACGACCCCGACACGGAGATCCTGATAACAGCCGGCACGCACGAGGCGCTGTTCACTGGCCTGCAGGCACTCGTCCAGACTGGCGATGAAGTCCTGCTGATCGATCCCAGCTGGACGGCGTACAGCGGAATGGTCCGACTGGCCGGGGCCAGCCCGGTAATGGTTCGGCTCAATGACGGCCGGCTGGACGGGGACGAGCTGAAGAGCGCCGTCAGCGGGCGAACGAAGGCGCTGGTGATCAGCAACCCCGGCAACCCAACCGGCACCGTACTGAGAGCGAACGAGCTTCAGGCGATAGCCGAAGTGGCCATCCAGCACAACCTGACAGTCCTGGTCGACGAGATCTACGAGGAGTTCGTGTACGACGACAACGAACACATCGCCCTCGCCTCGCTGCCCGGCATGCTGGAAAGAACCCTCCTCATCAACGGCTACTCCAAGGCTTATGCCATGACAGGTTGGCGCGTCGGCTATGGCGCCGGACCAGCCTGGCTGATCGAGCGGATGCTGGTGATCCATCAGCACCTGATCTCTGCTCCTACCAGCTTCGCGCAGAAGGGAGCGGTGGTTGCCTACAGCCACGCGACCGAACACGTGACGCAGATGGTGTCGCAGTACAGACTGCGCCGGGACACGCTCAAGCCGCTGCTCGACCAGGTTCCGGGCGTAACGGCCACCTTGCCGGAAGGCGCCTGCTTCTACTTCATGAAAGTCGATTCGCCACTGTCCAGTCAGGACCTCAGCCGGCACCTGGCCAGCACCGCTGCACTGCTGATCACGCCTGGCAGCGCCTTCGGGCCAAGCGGAGAAGGCTACCTGCGCTTCTCATTCGCCGCTCTGCCACTCGGCAGGATTCCGGAAGTGATCGACCGATTAATCGGCGTCATGTCCCAGTTCCATTCCTGATTCCTCTCCCTATTCAAGTCCGCCCCGCAACCCCACACCCCTCATTCGGAACAAGGAGCCAAACATGCGGAAACTCATACTCAGCCTGGCGGTACTGACTGTCCTGGGACTGACCCAGGCGCAGACACTGACCATCGCCATCTCGGAAGGGATCCCGGGCTTCGACCCCACACAGACCACGCGCACTGTGGCGAACAACGTGTTCCCCAACATCTTCGACACGCTGCTCATCCTGGACCGGGAAGGCAACCTGGCACCAAGCCTTGCTACCAGCTGGACAGCGGAATCAGACACCTCCTGGCGCTTCGAACTGCGCGATGACGTCACGTTCCACGACGGAGAGCCGTTCACCGCCGACGACGT
This sequence comes from uncultured bacterium, assembly GCA_964489965.1. Taxonomy (GTDB): domain Bacteria; phylum Deinococcota; class Deinococci; order Deinococcales; family Trueperaceae; genus CALDPK01. Next base: position 1,794 of record CAZBBU010000006.1, on the reverse strand, counting down.
GAAGTTCACGATCGAGCGCATCGCCAACACCCCGGAGCTCATCCGCCACGTGCTGATGGCGGGCGTGACCGGCGTCGACGTCGTCTCTGACACCGAGGTCGTCATTCACACCAGCGAAGCCGACCCGCTGCTGCCGCAGAACCTGGCTGCTCCCGCAACCTCGATCCTTCCGCAGCACTACTTCGAGAGCGTAGGCACCGATGCATTCACGCAGTCACCGATCGGCACCGGACCATACCGGTTCGTTGAGTACCGCCCCGATGACCGTCTCATCGTCACCGCTTACGAAGGTCACTGGCGCGGCCAGCCGGCCTACTCGGACCTCGTGTTCCGCGTCATCACGGAGAACACCACCTCGGTCAGCGAACTGGTGACCGGTGGCGTGCAGATCAGCCAGATCAGCGCCAACGACCTTGAGCGCGTCGAGAACAGCGGCAGCGCACGCGTTACTGTGCAGCCGACCAACCGCGCAGTGCACTGGACCTTCAACGTTTCCGAAGATCAGGTGACCTCCAACAAACTGGTGCGTCAGGCGATCGACTGGGCCATCGACAACCAGGTGTTCATCGACGTGCTCGAGGCCGGCTACGGTGCTCCGACCCGCGCTCGCACCGGACCCGACGATGCCTTCATGCCGACCCAGTACTACAACACCTACAACTACGACCCCGAGCGGGCCGTCGAGCTGCTCGCCGAAGCCGGCTACGGGCCAGGCGAACTGACCGTCGTCCTGGGCGGCGCCACCAGCGTCAGCGACCGTGCCGAACTTACCGCGGCGATGCTCGAGGCCGTCGGCATCAACGTCGACATCCAGCTGTACGAGAGCAGCGTCTGGTCCAGCCGCTACTGGACTCCCGGTGAGTTCATGAACATGGCCGGTGTGGGATCAAGCAACTCGACCAAGGATTACGGCTCCACCCTCAGCGACCTGATGTGCCCCGAGGGCGCGCACTCGCAGCGCAGCCACTGGTGCCATGAAGAGTTCAGCAACCTGGTGCGCGAAGCCAACTCCGAGCTCGACACCGAACGCCGCGCCGAACTGCTGAACGCCGCAGCCGACATCCTGGTTGACGAGGTGCCGCAGGTGTACCTGTACAACTCGGTCAGCTTCATGGGCGTGAGCAACGACGTGGACTGGAGCCCCCGTCCCGACGGCAGCCTCTGGATGTTCGACGCCAAGGCGGCAAACTGAGTCGGTGCCCCGGCTTGCCTAGCCTATGACCGCTTACGTGATACGCCGCCTCCTGCAAGTGATCCCCACAGTACTGGGGATCACTCTGCTCCTCTTCGTCGTCATGCGCCTGTCCGGCGACCCGGTCGCCATCTACCTGGGCAACGACGACATGGTGGTCGGCAACATGTCGGACGAACAGATCGAGGCCATCCGGGTCCAGCTGGGCCTGGACAAACCGATAATCGTCCAGTACGTCAACTTCCTGTTCGACATGGTCAGGGGCGACTTCGGGGATTCGTTCATCTACCAGAACCAGCCTGCACTGCCGATCGTGCTCCAGCGCCTGCCGGCAACAGCGATGCTGGGTGGTGCCGCCCTGCTGATCGGCATACTCATCAGCCTGCCGGCCGGGATCATAGCCGCGCAGTTCCGCAACAGATGGCCGGACACGGTCACCAGCATCTACTCCGTGGCCGGTGAGGCGATCCCCAACTTCTGGCTCGGCATCATGCTCATCCTGCTGTTCGCGGTGCACTGGCAGGTGCTGCCGGTATCGGGAGTCGGCACTCCGCTGCACCTGATCCTGCCGGCATTCACGCTCGGCACGGGGATGTCAGCCC
>CAZBBU010000005.1:7388-18685 GCA_964489965.1 uncultured bacterium | reverse complement strand
ACCCGGGTGTCAGCGCCGAGGTCACCTGGAACGGCAAGCAAGTCGGCTTCCTGGGTCAGCTGCACCCCGCCATCGCCGCGGAGCTTGAACTCCGTGACGTGTTCCTGTGCGAACTGGAACTGCCCCTGGAAGGGAACAGGCTCGACTTCAGCGAACCCGGCCGCCAGGAGAAGGTGGAACGGGACCTGGCTCTCATAACCCCGGACACGGTCAACTACGCCGAACTGCGCGAACTGCTGGCGCCCGTAGCCGGACCCCAGCTGGAATCACTGGTTCCGTTCGACGTGTTCAAAGGTGAACGCATCGGTGAAGGCAGGCAGAGCGTGGCGCTGCGCTTCACCTTCCGCCACGCCGAGCGGACGTTGACTGACGCGGAAGTCACCGCGCATATGAGCAATGTCATGCGCGTGGCGAAGGACGCGGGCTATGATGTCCGCGACGGATGACCTGGCTGGATGCACTCTTGGCTTTACTGGTGGTATCGGTAGCGGCGCTCGGCTATGAGCGCCGCTGGTCCGGCGCCATCATCGCTCTGTGCGGCGTGCTTCTGGTGGGGCCGCTGCTGAGACTCGGACTGGATTCAGCGATAACCGCACTTCTGGCCGGCCTGATCGTTGGACTGCTGCTGGCAGTACTCTCACTCCGCTTCATCCGCGATACAGCGCGCAGTCCGGCAGGTGCGGTCGCGGGCGGGCTGGCCGGACTGCTGCTCGCCGGTACGCTGCTGGTGAGTACCTTGATCAGCCTGCCTATCGGGCGCACACCCGATGGCAGTATCGTCTACCCGGCCCAGACGCTGCCTGGCAGCGTCCAGGCGGCCGCCAACCGCTCGCCGCTGGTCGCGTACGGCCGCAGTGTTCTTCTGCAGCCGCTGCTGGCGGCCCAGCCGAACAGCGATGCGGCCAGTCAGATGGGTGTCACCCGCTGGCTGCACGAGTGGCTGGTACCCTCAGAACCCTGGCTCAGCGAGTAGAAACGATCAACCGAAGGCGTCAGATGGTTCCGCGTGAACTCAGGAACCAGTACACGCCTGCCGCGATCCCCGCGTACAGCACCCACTTCAGGTACTTGCCGGCGTTGCCGCCCGTGACCTTGCGCGTCATGCTGCCCAGCTGCTCCCTGGCCTCAGCCTGATCAAACTTCTGCTGCGCCTTCTGGCCGGCCTTGAGGGCCGCGATGCTCTTGGCGATGTTGCCCTTCTTGCGCCAGGCCACGCCCAGGTTGTGGTGGGCGTTCGGAAAGTCCGCGTTCAGGTTGATGGCCTTGCGGTAGTACTCGATGGCGTCATCCAGACGGCCATCCTCAAGTGCCGCGTTGCCAAGGTTGGTCAGGGCCCGGTAGTGCTTGGGATCAAGCTCCAGTGCCAGTTCAAAATCCAGGCGCGCCTGCTCCAGCTCACCGTTGAAGATCCGGGCGGTGCCCCTGATGTTGGCGATCTCCGCGAGGAACAGTTCGTGTTCCGCTTCCTGCAGGTGCGGTTCCACCTGTTCCAGTTCCCGTTCGTCCAGGGCGGCGACTGCCTTCCTGAGGGCGGCGAACGCCTGTTCGAAACGGGTCCAGTCGAACCAGTCCGGCCTGTCCTCGATGCGGAGCAGTACCCGTTCTGCCCGCACGAACGCTTTTGACTTCACAAGGGCCACCACAGACTGCAGGTCCTCGAGGGTGGCCTGCACGCCCGGCTGTTCCGGTCCGAACCTCAGGTAACTGCCCAGGGCGGCCTCGACAGAGCCGGCTGCAAGTCTTTCCTGCCAGGACACGACTTCTGCCGCTTGCCGATCGACTGTTGTTCCGCTTACACTCACTCCCCGAGAATAACCGAGTACAACTCCCGATAACGTCGGGCCGACGCTTCCCAGCTGAAATCCTGGTCCATTGCGGCCGACTGCATCGCAGCAAAACCCGCTCTGCCGTACAGGTCCCGGGCCAGACCGGCAGTGCCGAGCAGGCTCCAGCTGGCACTGTGCTCGAACAGGAAGCCGGTCTTCAGATGGTCGATGGTGTCATTCAGACCGCCGGTGGCGCGCGCCAGAGGCAGGGTCCCGTAGCGCATGGCGATCATCTGACTCAGGCCACACGGTTCGAAGCGGCTGGGGATCGCCAGGACATCGGCGGCCGCATATGTCAGATGAGCCAGTGACTCATCAAAGCCCAGGCGGGCCGCCACCTGCGGCTCCTGCTCCGCCAGGCTGCCGAAGCGCTCCTCAAGTACCCTGTCGCCAGAACCCAGTACGAAAAGGGACCAACCCTGCTCCAGCAGTCCCGGGACGGATTCCAGCAGCACGTCCATACCCTTCTGGTCGGCCAGTCGGGATACCGCGGCCAACAGCGGACGGTCCGGATCAAGGCCGAAGCGGCTGCACAGTGCCTCCTTGGCAGCGCGCTTGCCCTGCCTGATGCTGTCCGGACCGAATCTGCGCTGCAGGTTAGCATCGGTGGCCGGGTCCCACACTGCGGTGTCAAGGCCGTTGAGGATGCCGCTCAGGCGCCCCTGACTGCTGATCTCCCGGAAGCTCGCGTCCAGGCCGTAGCCGTATTCCTCGCCCTGGATCTCTCGCGCATAGGTGGGACTCACGGTGTTGACGTGGCTGGCTTCCCCCAGGCCTGCCTGCAGCGCATTGGCCTGGCCGAGCCGGTTCATCCAGGTATCCCTGGCGTCACGGGGCAACCTGAGCCACCAGGTGGCCTCGTCCAGTCCCGACTCACCCTGGTACTGCACGTTGTGGATCGTGAGCAGCGACGGCAGACCGCTGAACCCAGGCGGCAGGTGCCAGCCGCGGGAGAGAACCAGGGGCAGGTAGGCGGTGTGCCAGTCATTGACGTGCACCAGGTCAGTCTTGAAACCCAGACGCTCTGCCGCCTGGGGAATCGCCCTCGTGAACAGGGAGAAACGCCTGACATCATCGGGGTAACCGTAATACTCCGCCCGGCTGAAATCGGGATGACCGATGAAGGCGTAGCGGATGCCGTCCTGTTCCATCGTTCCGATGCCGGCTGACTCGAAGCGGCCGTCAAATGGCACCGGGATGTCCCCGATCCAGTAAGGCCGGGCCTTGAGCGAGGCGTACCAGGGGCTTACCACCAGCAGTTCGGCGCCAAGCCTGGTCAGTGCAGCCGGCAGGGCGCCGGCCACATCCGCCAGTCCACCTGTCTTGGAGAAAGGGTAGACTTCGCTGGCGGCATACAGAATCCGCATGCGTTGGAGTATAGCAGCGCGCGTGGCGCGGCCCCGGTGCAACACGCCGGGGGCTGCCGACAGGTCGTATACTGCGGCGTGCAACCAGCTCCTTGGGAGGACAGATGAAGCGCAGATGGATGATTGCAGCGGTTTTGGGCCTGGCTGCTTCTGTCATGTTCGTGAACGCACAGTTCTCACGTGACTTTACTGATGAGTTCCTGGATTCCGCCACTTCACGTGCCCTGATTCAGTCGTTCGGTGCCCTCAAATCCGGGTACCTGAATGACGTTGAGGATGACGTGCTGATAGAGGGCGCCATCAACGGCATGCTTCAGGCACTTGATGACCCTTACACCTATTACAAGACGCCGGAATCAACGGCCCGTGACATGCAGGACCAGAGCGGTTCCTTTGAGGGAATAGGCGCGGTACTCACCTCGCGTGACCGTGTCACAGGCCAGGGCGTGGAGGTATTGCAGGTTTACAGCGGGGGCCCCGCCTCCGAGGCAGGCGTGCAACGCGGTGACATGTTCATGGAAGTTGACGGGATTGACGTTTCGCAGATGACCCCGACTGAAGTGGCTGACCTGGTTCGTGGTCCCGGTGGAACGGTGGTCAACCTGGTCATGCGCCGCCCCGGCCAGGAAGAACTGGTCACCTTCGCCATCACCCGGGGCACCATCCAGATCGTCAGTGTGGAAACCGCGATGCTGGACAACAACATCGGCTACGTGGCACTCACCACCTTCGCCAACCGGCAACTGACGGAGCAGATGACGGCCGCTATCGACGAGCTCGTGCTCGAAGGCGCCACCTCACTTGTGCTGGACTTGCGTGACAACGGCGGTGGCTTCCTTGACCAGGGAATCCTGGTGGCTGACGCCTTTCTGCGCAGTGGTGACATCGTGTTCCAGCGGTCACGTGGCGTGACCCAGCGGATCGCCTCGGCGGACCCGGCGGCCTATGACATGCCGATGGTGGTCCTGGTCAACAGCAACTCGGCTTCGGCCAGCGAGATCGTGGCAGGTGCGCTGCAGGAGAATGACCGCGCGCTCGTCATCGGCGAGCAGACCTTCGGCAAAGGTGTAGCCCAGAACGTACTGCCACTGTCCAACGGCGGGCAGCTGGTTTACATGAGCTTCGAATGGCTCACGCCCGAACGGCAAAGCATCAGCGAGGCCGGAATCACGCCTGACGTGGAGGCGTTCGATGACAGGTACCCGCAGGTCATTCATTCAGAAGGCAGTGGCGCCCGGCCCGGCCAGGTCATCGAACTCATGGTGGATGGCCAGGTGCTCGGGAGCGCCACGGCGGACGAAGAGGGCGAGTTCGTCATCTACACGCTCGGTGAATCACGCGCACCAAGCGCCATACAGGGCCAGGCACAGCTGGACCTTGGGCATGACAACGCGCTCAACGTGGCCGTGCAGGTGCTTCTTGAACAGATCGGTCAGACCGCGGGAGAAGCCGCCGGCAACTGAGGTACTGAAGATTGATCGGCATGACAACGCGGTCAGGGGCCACTGTTTACCGGTGCCTGCAGTCAGTCAGTGCTTCAGGCCGGACCGCTGGAGCTGATCTCTTCAGGCATGTCAGCACCGAAACGGCTGAAATTCTCGCGGAACATCCCGGCCAGCCTGGCCGCCTGAGCGTCGTAGGCTGCGCGGTCCTCCCAGGTGCGGACTGGGTCAAGCAGATCGGCCGGCACGTCCGGGCAGCTGGCAGGCATCGAAACCCCGAAGACCGGATGCTTCGTGAAGTCCACAGCATCCAGATCACCGCGCAGTGCCGCGTTGATCATCGCCCGGGTATAGCGGAGCTTGATGCGGGTGCCCGTTCCGTAGGGCCCGCCGGTCCAGCCGGTGTTCACCAGCCACACCCTGGAGTCGTGCTTCGCCAGCAGTTCACCCAGCAGCTGCGCGTACTCGGCGGGGCGGCGCGGCATGAAGGGAGCACCGAAGCAGGCGCTGAAGGTGGCGCTCGGTTCCGTCACACCACGTTCTGTGCCGGCCACCTTGGCGGTGTAGCCCGACAGGAAGTGGTACATGGCCTGGCCCCGGTCCAGCCGACTGATGGGCGGCAGCACGCCGAAAGCGTCAGCGGTCAGGAAGATTACGTTGCGGGGATGGCCACCGTGACCACTGGCACTGGCGTTGGGGATGAAATCGATGGGGTAGGCAGCACGGGTATTCTCTGTCTTGCTTCCGTCATTCAGGTTCACCTCCCGGGTACCGCGATGGAAAACCACGTTCTCCAGCAGCGTACCGAAGCGGCGGGTGACGGCGTAGATGTCCGGCTCGGCCTTGGGGTCCAGGCGGATCACCTTGGCGTAGCAACCGCCCTCAAAGTTGAAGACACCGTCACTGCTCCAGCCGTGTTCGTCATCACCGATGAGTTCACGCTGCGGGTCGGCAGACAACGTCGTCTTGCCGGTGCCGCTCAGGCCGAAGAACAGCGCGGTATCACCGTCCTGGCCCTTGTTGGCGGAACAGTGCATGGGCATCACGCCGCGTGCGGGCAGCTCGAAGTTCATGGCTGAGAAGATGCCCTTCTTGATCTCGCCGGCGTACTCGGTGCCGGCCACCAGGATGAGCCGCTCACTGAAATCAAGCAGGATGGCGGTGCTGCTGCGCACACCGTGCTTAGCGGGATCGGCCCGGAAACCGGGCAGGTCCAGCACAGTCCAGCGGTCTCCGGCGGCCTCGCCCGGTTCCTCACGCACGAACATCGTGCGGGCGAAGAGGCTGTGCCAGGCGTACTCCGTGTAGACGCGTACCGGCAGCCTGTAACGCGCATCCTGGCCCACTGACATGTCCTGCCGGAAGATCCGCCGGCCCTGCGCCCAGCTCAGCATGTCGGCCTTCAGCAGCTCGAACGACGCACGGTCGATAGGCTGGTTGACCTCACCCCAGTCGATCGTGTTCTCAGTCAGGGGGTCACGGACCACGAACTTGTCACGAGGTGACCGTCCCGTGAACTTGCCGGTATCCACCACCAGGGCACCATGCTCCGCCAGGACGCCTTCACCTTTCAGCGCGTACTCGTACAGCTGTGGCGTGCTGGCGTTAACGATGGCGGAGCCCAGCAGGTCCAGGCTGCCGGGCGATTCTGGATTTGGGTTCATAAGGTTCGGACCTCCGCGCGTGATGCCCCATGTTACCAGCGCCAGGTGACGCCGAACCGGAACTGCTGCTCCTCACTTGACAAGTCAAAGGCCGCTTCCAGACTGGTTACCGGATTTATCTCGTACAGCACTGCCAGGCTCAGCTGCGCCACCGCGGCACTGTCCGGAGCCTCGGGCAGATTCAGGCTGCCTGCCAGGTTCAGGATCACAGGTCCCAGCGCGTAGCGGATGCCCAGCTCGTTGCTGAAGGCGTACAGTCCCTCGGGGTCGTCGAAGGCACTCACGCGGTAGGTGGCGAAGACGTCCTCGGAGACATAACCGCCGAAGCGAAGCGAGATGCCGAACTGCTGGTCCGCCCCGTTGCCGCCGGACAGCAGGTTGCTGATGGCGCTGCTGCGGATCTCCACGAGTTCCAGCCCCAGTGCCTCCCCGAGCGCGCGCTGAAGTTCGGACAGGATCAGCATGTCCACCGCGGTCTCGAGGGCACCCTGGGCCACGGTCGGGGCCAGGCCCGACTCGCCGCCGATGCTGGCGAACTCCGTCCGACCAAGTGTGATGAGTGCCAGCAGCTCCTCTTCAGTAAGCGGCCGGGCGGCTGTCGTGAAGCCTCCAGCCGAAGAGGGTTGCACCAGTACGTTGCTGCTCAGCACCGGGTCCAGGTTCAGCCTCACACCAGCGGTGTCGTCCGGTTCGATTGTGCCGGCGAAACTGAGCGTCACCGTCGCCTGGCCCTCGGTCGGGGCGACCAGCCGCAGGTTGGAGGCAGCGGGCAGAAGCCGGTTCCTGTCGATGCTGGTCGTGGCCGTCAACTGGATCTCCGGGTAGAGGCCACGGGTCGGATCGAACAGCGCGATGGCCTCCTGCAACTCGAAATCACGACCGCCGAACTGAAAGGTGCCGCGGAGCGCTTCCGCCCGACCGGCGAGGACCGGCTCGGACAAGGTACCGCTGACCGTGATGCCGCCCGACAGCTCACCGGTGCCGAAGCTCTCCGCCAGCCGCAGGCGGGCGGGTGCCTCGATGCGCACGGAGTCGAAGCGGAAGTCATCGCCCAGGCTGCCGCCCAGTGACACGCCGCCGCCAGTGCCGCGGTTCAGGGTGAGTTCGCTCTCCACTATGGTGATGCCGCCGGACAGGACGAAGCCCTGGTCGTAACGCAGGTTCAGGTCCGTGTTCAGCCTGGTGCCCACCAGGAAGATGCTGGGCAGGTCGACCTGCAGGTCCTGGCCGCTCACGTGCAGGTCAAGTGGCGCCAGACTGCCGGACACGGAGATGGTGTTGCCCAGGTTCGCCTCCACAGTGGTCAGCAGCGGAGCGCCCAGTGTGCCATCGGCGCTGTAGATGGCTCCACGGATGTCCTCCAGCGGACCGATGAAGGGTAGTACCAGGCTGCCACCGAACCCGAAGCGGGCATCCTGGAAGGCCAGGGGACTCAAGGAAACACCCCCGGAGCCGCTCAGGCTCATGCGGCCCTGGATCGTGTCATGCGCAAGCAGCTCGGCCGAAACGGTCAGCTCGGAAGAACGGAGGCTCAGCAGCACGTCCTCAAGCCGGTAAGCGATGCCTGCCAGCGTGAAATCCAGCGCCTGCGTATCGAACGTGATCTGCGGGTCGGCGAGGCTGCCGCGTGCCTCCAGACTGATGGTACCCGCCGCCGCCACGCCCAGCTGGTTGAGTGTGGGAATCAGGCCCAGCATCGGCCCGAAGTCGGCATCGACTGCCTGCAGGCTGAAGTCCAGCTCATCGGCGCGCAGAACGCCGCCCGCTTCCCAGTAACCGGCCCCGCTGAAACTGGCCTCACTTACTTCCAGCACCCCACTGCGCAGTTCCAGACTCACGTTCCCGCTGGTGACCACGCCGCTGCGTTCGAAGCGAACCTGTTCAGTGGCCACACGCACCTCGCTGTCAGCCAGGTCGCCAAGCGGCAGGCTGAAACGTGCGACACCGGTAACTTCGGCCGTGGCGTCGAGCGGGCCGGCCAGAGCCTCAGCAAGGGTGTGAAGCGGGAAGCGGCGCATCTCCAGGAGCCCGGCGAGCACACCGTTCTCCAGCGTGAGTGACATGGGGCTGCCCGTGACAGTGGCGCCGATCTCGACCCGCGACAGACTGCCGCTGATGATCGCCTCCATCGGCAGCGGTGAACCGGCGGCATTCAGGCCGCTGGCGACCAGGTTGCCGGCCAGAACCCCGTCGCGGAACTGCACCACGGCCGTGACGCCACCGCTGAGCGCCGGCGCGTAGCGGGCCACGGCGGGCAGTTCGGACAGTTCGAACGAGCCGACCCGCAGTTCGACGTTGCCGCCACGCTGGTTCCTGGTGGCCACCGCTACGGGCAGCAGATCGGCCAGTCCCCAGGTACCGCTGAGGGTGACCCGGCCGCTGCCCACACTGAGTTCAGCGCTGCCGCTCACGCGGCCCGACGTCATGGTCAGGTCGGTGTTCAGGAGGCCAGGAGGACCGCCGGGCAACTCGAACAGCACCAGGCCCTCACTGCTCAGTTGTCCGCTGAGACCGCCGGCCTGTGACCAGGAGAGACTCAGGCTCGCGTTGCCGCCACCTGATCGCAGCAGGCCGGTGAGGCTTCCGCTGCCGCTTGACAACTGGTAGGCGGCGTCAACATCGCCCAGGGAACTCGAGGAGACGAAGCGGATGATGCCGGCACTGCTCAGCAGCGCGAAGGGAATGGTGGTGTTACCCGCGAGTGCCGGCAGGTCACGCAGCCAGCCGGCTGTCGGGGTGAAACTGCCGCTGAGGCGCGAGTCACCCGACAGGCCGATCGAGCCGGACGCCTCCACTATGCCGACCGGGGTGCTGATGCCGAAGCCGTCAAGCTCCATGGAACCAGCCAGCACACTCAGGTGCAGGCTGCCGAAGGTATCCATGCGCCCGCTCAGCTGAACGCCCTGGTCCAGTTGCTCCAGGAACTCGCGCAGGCTGGCGAGCCGCATCTCGCCGTTCACAGAGAGCCCATCCAGCAGCGGCAGGCCGATGGTGATGGATGCCGTGTCGCCCTCACCTGCGGCGAGCAGTGCCAGGTGGGCTGCGCTGCCCTGCAGATCCAGGCTGCCACTGGCGACAAGCGGGCGCTCAAGCAGCGGCTGCTCCGTGCCGGCTCGCGCCTGATTAAGTCGGAACGAGCGGCCGTCCGGTCCGGTGATCCGCAGTTCCGGTTCGGGGCTGATGCTGCCCTGCAGCACCACCGGGCCTTCGAGGCCACCGCCGGAGAGCGTCTGGTGAAAATCGAGCAGGCCGCTGCCGATCGCCAGTGAGCCCCTGCCTTGCAAGCCCATCAGGCTGGCATCCGTCTGCAGTTCCACGGTGGGGTCCAGCAGGCTGCCATGGATGGTTCCGCTGCCGGCCACACTCAGGCCGGCGTAGGACAACCCAGTGAGTTCCACCTGCCCCTGCCAGCCGCTTTCCGCGTGCCGGGCCGCCATGGTTGCCCGGCCGGTCAGAAGTTCGAGTTCGGCCTCAAGCGCCAGTCCGTCCGTACCCAGACTGGTGCCGAGTGTGCCGGTAACCGGCTGGTCCAGCAGCCGGCCAGCCAGAGAGGCGTTCAGGCTGCCACCCTGCAGGTTGCCCGCGCCGGAGGCCACCAGGCTGGCGCCCGGCCAGACTTCCAGGGCCAGGCTGCCCAGCTGCCATTCCCCACTCAGTGAGAGGCGGCCCTGCAGGTTGCTGCCGCTGAACTGCAGGCCACCACCGTTGCTTCCCAGGGTTGAGACGGTGACCTCGCCCAGATCGAGACCGAGCAGGCTCAGATCGCTTGCACCGCCCGTGAACTCCAGTCCCTGTTCGGCAAGCCGGGCGTTCAGGCGGACCTGTCCGGTGGCTTCCGCCTCCAGGCTGGACAAGTCACCGGTGATCTCGAGGGTTGCGGCAGCCGGATCGACTTCCGCTGCCCAGACCGAGTACAGTCCACTGCCGAGCAGCTGGAAGTTGCCGGTGGTGGTGCTGCCAAGCTCGAAGCTCCCACCCGGCAGACCTACCGAGCCGGAGGCAATCTGGCCTGTAACCGGCGATGACAGCAGCTGCAGGTCGGTGCTGACCGCTCCTAGTTGCAGCTGGCTGGCCAGCTGGAACCGCTCACTGGCCGGTTGCCAGTCGAACTCCAACTGTCCCTGGGTGAGGGCGTCGCTCAGGCTGCCGCTGAGCCAGGGTTCGGCAGTGGTGCCCTGAAGCTGCATGGAACCGTCCAGCTCGAAGTAGCCGGCCACTCCCACACCAGTCAGGTTCACCAGTCCGGCAAGCACTCCGCTGCCGGGGATCGACAGGTCCAGTCGTTCCAGACTCACGCTGCCGGTTGCATCGCCGGTCAGTTGGCTGCCCACAGAGAGTGCGGCGAGCGGCACCTGCAGCTCCAGGTCAGCGTTCAGCAGGCCTGCCGTGACGCTGCCTGTACCCGTGACATTGGCAGACGCGTGTTCGATCCGCAGATGTTCCAGGCTGGCACTGCTGCCAGGCACTGACCAGTCGCCCCGTCCGGAAGCGGAGACTGTCAGTCTGCCGCCGGGCAGAAGCTCTTCCAGCACCGGCAGCTCCAGCTGATTCGCCTGCAGGGTGGCTTGCCAGCCGTCGATCCGGGCGCTGGCAAGCAGTTCCATGCCGGTGCCGGCCATGTTGAGCTCGGCGCCAGCCCGGCTGGCGTTCAGCCGGCCGGACGCCTCCACCGCGCCCAGAGCAACCACGCTGGCGCTCAGCTGCGGGTCCAGCAGCGAGCCCTCCAGCCGGCCACTGGCGCTCACGCTCAGACTTCTGCCACCCAGGAAGGGCAGGGGCCCCGCCAGGTTCAGCGAAGCGTTGAGGCTGCCACTCAGCGCGTCTGGCCGCCAGGGCTCAGCGGCCAGCTGCGCGCTCAGGCTGACGGGGACTTCAGTTTCAAGGCCAGGAACTGGCTGGCGAGGTAGCAGAGCCGGAAGCCGTCGGCGTAGCCTATCGGCAGAATGGCGATGCGCTGCTCGCCCTTTGGTGGCGGGGCGGATAACGCGGCAAGGATAC
>CAZBBU010000005.1:0-7378 GCA_964489965.1 uncultured bacterium | reverse complement strand
CGTGCTGGCCGTGAGCTGCAGGGTGCCCAGCGCGTCGCCGGTCGCCTCCAGCTGCACGGGCCTCAGTCCGGCGAGTCGAAGCTGGCCCGTGGCCGCGCCCCGGAAGCCGCTGCCAGGGTTCCAGCCCAGATCCACCTGCAGGTCCTGACCGTCTGGCTGACCCTGCACCGTCAGGTCCGGGCTGCCGTCCAGCCAGCGGGCGTTCAGTGTCAGGCCCAGTGCCGACGCGTTCAGGCGCAGGTCGTCTGGTCCGTGGAAATTCACAGGCAGGGACTCAGCCAGCCATGGGGTCTCCAGGCTGCCCTGCACCTGTGTCTCGGGCAGCAGTGACCCCGCCAGCTCCAGGTTCAGTGGACCGATGGGCCCGTCAAGGGAATCCAGGCTCAGGTTGCCGGCCTGCTGGCTGAGCGTGAAGTTCAGTCCGGCCTCCAGGTTCTGGCTCGACCCGGCACTGCTGAGCAGGCTTCCGGTGTAGATGACGGCATCGGGACCGGCCGTGGCTTCAAGCGCAAGTTCCAGCCCGGCCCAGCTGGCGTCGGCTGACACGGGCCCGGCCAGTTCCAGGTTCGCTACAAGCGGCTCGCCTGCCACGCTGCCACCCACCTGCAGGCTCCGCGGTGACCCCACAAGTTCAAGGTTCAGGGCGCTGCCGAAGGCAGCACCCTGAAGCGCGCCATCAAGCTGCCAGTCCAGCTCCCCAGAGGGCGCGAGCTGCAGCGTCGCCAGGCCCTCAGCGTGCAGTTCAGAGCTGAGGCCGAAGAGCGTGAGAAGCTCACTGACCGCGAAGCTGGCCAGATCGCTGCTGACGGTCACGCCCTCACTGCCGCCCGTGGCCTGCACGGTCAGGAGTCGCTCTGCCGCCGGGCCGCCGCGGACGTTGCCGTGGCCACTGAAGCCGGTCAGGTCGCCCGCGAGTTCGGCGCCCAGCGTGAGCGGGACCAGAACAGAGAACGGTGCGGCGGCCCGGGTGCTGAGTCGTGCCGTCCAGTCACCAGCGTACTCAACAGCGCCAGTCAGCTGCGCGTGTTCCAGCCAGGCCAGCCGTTCGGCGGCGACCAGCTCGAAAGCAAACACTGCCTGCTCTGGAGCCAGCTGCAGGTCGCCCTGCAGCAGCGGGCCCGACAGGCGCGCCTCGGCCTGCAGGCCGGACGGATCCTGCCGCGGTACGAGTGACAGGCTGTGCGCCACTTCCAGAAGCTCGAGGTCGACAGTTACGCTGCCCGCAAGGTTGCCGTCTGCAAGTGTCAGGTCGGCGCCGGCGCCGGTCAGTTGCCAGTTGCCGCCCGAATCCAGTGTCAGCCGCAGGTCTTGGGCTGGAACGTTCAACAGTCCGGGCACCTCCAGCGCTTGGCTGCTCAGTTGCGCCTCGAGTCGCGGGCTCAGCAGGGGCCCACTCAGCTGCCCTTCTGCTCTGAGCAGACCGTCTGCCAGGTCCGCCAGCAGTTGCAGCTCGCTGTCCTGCCCGCTGACCTGCCCGCGAGCCTCGAGACGGACGGGGTCAGCAGCCGCAATCAGGTCGAGCTGCCACAGGTTGTTCACCGGCGTACCGCTAAGGCTGCCGCTCACAGGAAGTTGCAAGAGAGGCAGTTCAACGTTGAAATAGGGCAGGGGATCGAAGCCGTTCAGGTCCCCGGTCACTACGTTGCCATCGAAGCCGGCTTCCAGTCCCTCGGCCCGGACAGTGCCGCGAAGTCCCTCTGCTGCTGTCCAACCAAGGTCTGCCGTCAGGTCCAGCCAGTCGGCGGTCGCCTGCACGTTCAACTCATCCTGCCACCCGAGGCTGCCGTCGATCGCCACCAGCCCGGCCAGCAGTGGTGAGAGTACGGCTGCGGGCAGGGCGCCAGTAAGCTGCACAGTGGCGTCCTGCAGCTGACCGGCAATCTGCAGGACGCCCGCAGCATGGCTGAGCTGGCCGCTTACGGTTCCGCTGGCATCGAGACCGGCTTCGACGCTCAGCACCTGCTCCTCAAGCCCCCTGGCGACCAGCTGTTCAGTCAGCGCTGCGGTGAGGACCAGGCCGTCCTGCCATGCCAGCCGCAGGTTGCTGGAGCCGGTCGCAAGTTGCAGCTGCTGTTCTGCCAGGTTGCCATTGAGCTGCCACTGCAAGGTGTCCGTGAACAACCCGGCGCGTTCTATGCGGATACCTGCGGGCAGTGTCAGCTCACCCTGACCGCTGATCTGACCGCCGGCCAGGCTCACGGTGCCGATGCCGCTACTGGCCTGGAGTTCCTGCCGGGGCCAGATGCTGCCTTCGAGCTGCCAGTCCTGACCGAGCAACGAGGCTGAGCCCAGCACCAGCAGTTCGCCCTGCTGCTCAAGCAACTGCACCTGTGTCTCCTGGCCGGCGATCTCCAGGTCACCGGCGAACTGCAGTTCGGCAATCTCTCCACCCGTGCCGCTGGCGTTGCCCTGCAGGTCCCCGGCCAACTGCAGGCCCAGCAGCTCACCGAGCGCGATCACCGGCAGGCTGCCTTCGGCCTGCCAGTCTTTGCTGGCTGTGTTGAAGCTGGCGTTAAGCGTGTGTTCGGGGCCGGCAATGGTGGCGTCAAGCGTCCCGTCCGGCCCGCCGGCGAGCTGCAGGTCCAGCTCCCGGTAGCTCAGTGCGAGGTCTCCCAGCAGCTGGCCGCCGCCGAACCCGACTTGCCCCACGGCGGACAGCGGTGCATCGAAGACAGTGCCGTTGACGACTTCCAGGGGCGGTCCATCCAGCTCGAGCACGTAGGTTCCCCCGCTGGCGAGCAGGGCCAGGCTGCCCTCTGCTGCTTCCAGCAGCCGGCCCGGTCCTTGCGCAACATTCAGGAGCAGTGGGCCGAAGTGCAGTGGCCCCGCCTCGGCCGTGGTGATCACGGGCAACGGCAGGTCCAGTGCGGCTTCGCTCATCTCCGCCTGCAGGTCGAGCTGCCATGGCAAACCGGGCAGCTCCAGTCCGGAACCACTCAGGCTGCCGGAGGCCAGGGACTGCTCGAAGTCAAGACTGGCCTCAGCCGCCAACTGGCCACCAAGTCCGGTGCCTGTCAGTTCAGCGAGCCAGGTGTATGTGTCTGTGCTGTCTGCCTGCAGCAGCAGATCCACGGACTCGCCGAGCAGCGGGCCCTGCAGGCTGGCCTCGATGTTGCTGGGGGCAGGCTGGCCGTTCACACTGTCGAAGTGGACCGTGCCCCGTCCGTCCAACCGCAGTTCCGGACTGGCGGCAAAGGGCTGCAGGTCGACAAGCCGCACCTGCAAGCTGCTGCTGAGATCGTCCCCCGGACGCAACTGCAGGTTCAGGGTGCCGCCGGCCAGCAGGCCGCTGGCTTCCACGCTGATGCCGGTACTGGTGGTGTAACCGAAGTCGCCCGACAGTGCTTCCAGTGGCAGGCCACCGATGCTTCCGGCACCGGAGGCCTGGCCCGTAACCTGCGTTTCGTACCAGCCGCTCACCA
Organism: uncultured bacterium; assembly: GCA_964489965.1. Lineage (GTDB taxonomy): Bacteria > Deinococcota > Deinococci > Deinococcales > Trueperaceae > CALDPK01. The sequence goes on along the minus strand of CAZBBU010000005.1, from coordinate 3,956 downwards.
GAACGTTCAGCTCCATGGGCCCGGCGGCAGGCAAGACGTCCAGATCCAGGCCGATGTTGCGGCCCAGCCAAGGAACCGCGCCCTCGAGCCGTGGATTGCCCGTCAGGGTGCCGCGGTAGTGAAGTGCGGGGATATCCACCACGATGTCGGCCTGCACCTGCCCGTCCAGGCCGCGGCCGGTCAGTTCCCCGGTCACGATCAGGTCACGCATGGTCACGGGACCGGAGATGTCCTGCACCTCAACTTCCAGGTAGTCGATGCTGCCGTCCTCTATGAAAGCGTCGAGTTCCACTCCGTCCGCGGAAGCCCGCAGCTGGCCGCTGACGTTGCCGCCGGTGGCCCCGTCCCACCAGTAGCGTGCCACCCTGACGTCGGCCTGGATGATGTCCAGCTCCAGCAGGTTCTCGGCAACCTGCCAGATCCCGCTGAAAGTGGCAGCGCCATCAGGGGTGTTCAGTTGGCCGGCGAGTTCGATGCCGTCGACGGTCGTGGCCACGTTCAGCTCGGTCACCGCGATCTCAGGCAGGATCAGGTCGTACTCGCTGACGCTCAGCTGGATGTCCTCCAGCGTCAGGCGCTGCAGGTTGATGGGCAGCTCCGGATTTCCACTGCCCTGGGGGGCGCTGAAGGCGGTCGGGTCCAGCTGGCCGCGGATGCCGCTCAGGTCCAGCGCCACGGTCGGGCGGCCCAGCACCAGACTGAAGAGGCCGTAGCGCAGGCTGGCGTTGCTGGCGCTGACGTCCACACCCGGCCCGCTGACGTGCAGGCCCCTGATGGTGACGCCGGCCAGCGCGTTGCCGCTCAGGCGCTCAGCCCGCAACGTGTAACCCTCTTCCAGCGCGAAGTCGCTGGCTCCGTTCCAGAGCCAGCCCAGGACGAGCGGGCTTCTGGGGAGGAGCACGATCAGGGCGAGCAGCGAGGCCAGCAACAGGAAGAGGAGTACGAATCTCAGGCGCATGGGTTCCGGTTCCGCTGCGCCGCTCTCATGAGAACCGGCGCACTGCGGAGATTAACACCGCTCTGCATGAGATTGACGCGCCCACAGCACGACCCCTGCTAGCATTGGCTGCATGAGTGATTTCGTGCGTTTCAGCGCCCTGGTCTCGGGCACCGTACAGGGGGTGGGCATGCGCCGCTACGTGCAGCGTCGCGCCCAGGATCTGGGCGTGAACGGCTACGCCGAGAACCTGTCCGACGGGCGCCTCGAAGTGGTGGCCGAAGGCTACCGTGAAGACCTTGAACTGCTGCTGGTGCGCATACGCATGGGCACGGCGCACGCAGAAGTGACAGGGATTGAAGTCAACTGGACGGAGAGCAGCAACCTGCAGGGCTTCCATGTCTATTGAACTGCCCCTGTCGGTCGGGCCTGAGCAACTGGAACGGGTACCCGGCACACTGGGCCGGATCTCGCGCGAACGGAGCAACGATTACCACGAGGCGGAGTTCGACGGCGTCCCGGTGCAGCCCCCCAGCTTCAGGGCGGCACTCGCGGCACCAGGTCTGTCCGTCATCGCCGAGATCAAACGGGCGAGTCCGTCACAGGGACCGATAGCCGAGCTCGATCCGGCCGCCACGGCCATGGAGTACGAAGCGGCTGGAGCCCGGGCGCTCAGCGTGCTGACCGAACCACGCCACTTCGGCGGCGAACTCGCCCATCTGCGCGAAGTGCGTGCGGCCAGCCGCCTGCCACTATTGCGCAAGGACTTCACGGTGCACCCGCAGCAGCTGGCAGAGGCGGCCACGGCCGGGGCCAGCGCGGTACTGCTCATAGTCGCGGTGCTCGGTGATCTGACCGGCGCCTACCTCGAGCTGGCCAGGGAACTCGGCCTTGACGCGCTGGTGGAAGTGCACACGCTACAGGAGCTGGAACTGGCGCTGCGAAGCGGCGCGGACATCATCGGCATCAACAACCGTGACCTGACCAGCCTGCAGATCGACCTGTCAACAGCGCCACGGCTCGCAGTCGAGGCCCGCAAGATAGGTCATGGCGGCCTGCTGGTCGCCGAGTCCGGCTACCGCAGCCCAGAGGAGATCAGGGAAGTGGCGGACTTCGCGGACGCCGTGCTCATCGGCACCAGCCTGGCCGGCAGCGGCGCGCCCGGCAAGGCGCTGGCCGAGCTTCTGGGCGGCATTAAGGACGCGTGAAGCTGAATGTAGTGCGAAGCCGGACTCTAATTTTGAGGTCGTTATAATCGCCCACAATGACTTCAGCAAACAACCCGGAAATCCATATCCACAGGCTTGACAACGGCCTGATGCTCCTCTTTGAGCCGATGCCCTGGCTGCGCAGCGTCAGCCTGGGACTCTACACACCCATGGGTGCGACGGATGATCCGCCTGGCCAGGAAGGCAGCGCCACCGTTCACAGCGAATGGACCAGCAAGGGTGCCGGCCAGCTTGACTCGAGGGCCTTCAGCGCCGCCCTCGATGACCTGGGCGTCAGGCGCAGCTCCCAGGCGGACCGCGCCAACAGCTCCATCAGTGCTTCGCTGCTGGTCGATACTTTGCCGCAGGCCCTGCCGCTCCTGGCCAGCCAGGTTCTGGAGCCGCGACTTGACGATGCCGACTTCGAAAGCGCCCGGCAGATGGCACTGCAGGAACTCGCGTCCCTGCATGACCAGCCCAGTGCCAGGCTCAGCGAAGCGCTGGCACGGGCGACATTCACGAGCGGGCACGGCCGCAGCGCGATGGGAACGGAGGAAGGGCTGGCCGCCCTGACGCCGCAATCCGTACGCGCTGACCGGGCCGAACGGTACGGGGCTGATGGCAGCATGCTGGCAGTGGCGGGCGGAATCGCCTGGGAAGACCTGAAGGACCTGGTCGAGGAACACTTCGGCTCGTGGGGCGGCGAGGCCGCCAGGCCCGCTGTGCCCGAGTTCGCTCCGCCCGGCAGCAGTCACGTTACCGCTGACACCGCACAGGTACAGATCGGCATGAGCTTCAGGGCGCTGGCACCCGACCACGAAGACTGGCAGCTGCAATCACTGGCCAGTCTGGTGCTCTCGGGTGGCATGGGAGCCAGGCTCTTCAGCGAAGTACGCGAGAAGCGTGGCCTGGTTTACAGCGTCGGTGCGGCCGTCAGGGGCGTGCGCGGCGCCGGCTACCTGGTTGGCTACGCGGGCACCACGCCCCAGAAGGCCGACGAGACCCGCAGCGTCATGCTGGTCGAGTTCCGCAGGCTCAGCGAAGGCATCAGCGCCGAGGAGCTTGAGCGCGCGCGCCAGGGCAAACTGACCCGGCTGATCATGCAGGGCGAGTCCAGCTCGTCCCGCGTGGCAGGGCTGGCGGCCGACTGGTACCTGCGCGGAAAATGCAGCACCCTGACAGAAGTCGCCGACGAGGTGAGGGCGATACAACTCGAACAACTCAACGGCTGGCTCGCCGCGAACAGCCTGCCTGAGCCGGTCGTGGTCACCCTGGGACCCGACAAGGCTGGTGATGAAAAGTGACCGGAACCGAATTCCTGAGCAGCACCCTGGCCAACGGACTGACCGTGGTGGCCGAACACAACCCGCAGGCCAGCAGCTTCGCCTGCGGCTACTTCGTGAAGACCGGCTCCCGGGACGAGACCCCGGATGAATCAGGGGTCTCGCACTTCCTGGAGCACATGATGTTCAAGGGAACAGACAGGCGTTCCGCCGATGACATCAACCGTGAATTCGACGAGCTTGGTGCGAGCTATAACGCCTACACCAGCGAGGACCGCACCGTGTACTACGGCGCGGTCCTGCCGGAGGCCCAGGCCAGACTGGTTGACCTGCTGACCGACATGATGCGACCCGCGCTCCGGCAGTCGGATTTCGACCTGGAGAAGAACGTGATCCTGGAAGAGATCGCCATGTACGAGGACAGCCCGCTGCACCGTGTGTTCGACATGGCCGGACCAAGATTCTTCGCCGGCCACCCCATGGGCAACTCGGTGCTGGGCACGGTTGACAGCATCACGGAACTGACCC
>CAZBBU010000004.1:0-19562 GCA_964489965.1 uncultured bacterium | reverse complement strand
AGTTCACCGTGCCGCTCACGGTAGAGCTTCAGGGCTGCCAGGCGCGCCACGATTTCGCCCTTGTCGTCTGCGGCGCCGCGACCGTACCAGTTGTCGCCGCGTCGCGTCAGTGTGAACGCATCACTCGTCCAGGCGTCCTGGGGTTCTGCTGGTTGCACGTCGTATGGGTTGTAGAAGTGGATCGTGGGCCCCGCTGGATTGCCGCCGACACCGTACACGACCGGGGCGCCGCCGGTTTCGTGAAGCTCGGTGGCGATTCCTTCAGCCTCCAGCAACTCGCGCACGAGAGCTGCGGATTCGGCGATGCCGCGTCTTTCAGCCGCCAGGCTGGGGATGTTCACCAGCCTGGCGGTAGCCTGGATCATGTAATCCAGAATGTGCTGCGGAATTGGCATGCTCAGCGGAGTTCGAACCCGTGGATGCGTATCAGTTCGTCACCGCGGGGCTCCCAGTTGGCGAGTCGCGCTGAAATTCCGTACGAGTCGATAGGCTTGTACAGGTAGATGGCCGCTGGTGCATCTGTGAGAATCTGCATCGCTTCGGCGTACGCTTCGGCACGGACGGTGCGGTCCACGGTGCTCCGGCCGGCCTCGAGCAGTTCGTCGAGCCGCTCGTCGGAGTAGTAGCTGAGCAGCTGATCGGTACCGGTCAGGGAGTAAAGGATGTAGTCAGCGTCATATGGCGCATTGCCCCAGCCGATCAGGTAAAGGTCAGGTGCATTTCCGCCGAAGAGGGCACCGACGTAGGCGCCGTACTCGCTGACTTCAACGTTGACGTTCACCCCCACGTCCTGCAACTGGGCAGCGACTGCCTGAGCCACCTGCACGTCGTTCACGTAGCGACCGTTGGGCGTGCCAAGAGTGACGCTGAGGTCGGTTGCACCGGCCTCGGCCAGGAGCTCGCGTGCCAGTTCCGGGTCAAAGGGGAATGGCTCGACGTTATCCGTGTAACCGAAATCCGCGGAGGTGAGCAGAGTGGTGGTGGGCACGCCGGCGCCGGTCAGTACGCCCTGGATGATGGCATCCACGTTCACCGCGTAATTGAATGCCTGAGCCACACGAGGGTCGGCGAGGGCGCCGCCCTTCTCGGTGTTGATGCCGATGTAGATCACGCGGGCGGATTCGACATTCTTGAGGTCGATGCTGCCGGAACCCGCGAGGAGTGGTGCCAGGCTGGCAGGGACGTTCACGATCAGGTCGGTCTCGCCGGCGCTGAGGCTGGAGGTGCGGGAGAAGGCGTCTTCACTGGGGCGGAAAACGAGCCGTTCGGCCGGTGCCGGTTCACCCCAGTAATCCGGGTTGGCTTCCAGCACGATTTCCACGCCGCGCTGCCAGCTGACGAAGCGATACGGTCCACTGCCGACCGGGTTGGTGCCGAATGCTTCTGCACCGACTTCTTCGACCACGGCCGGAGGCACGATGAACAGTTCGCTGAAGCTGACCTCGGCAAGGGGCTGCGGCGCACTGGTGTGAATCAGGAACTCAAGATCACTTACGACTTCGACTTGTTCGATCCAGGAGAAGCCACTGCGGATGGGGGAGGCGTTGTCCTCATTGAGGATTCGCTCCACCGTGTATGCCACCGCGTCGGCAGTTACAGCATCGCCGTTGTGGAAGGTGGCCCCTTCACGCAGCGTGAAACTCCAGGTGGTGTCATCCACGGCTGCCCAGCTCTCGGCGAGAGCGGGAGTGAAGGTGCCGTCATCCTGTTTGAGGATCAGGGGGTCGTAGATGTGCCAGAGCACGTTGTAGGTGGCCAGTTCGCGACTGAAGCCCGGGTCCAGGGTTGCCGCGTCGGCCGCCTGGGTGACTACGACCGTCTGACCAAGGACGCTGCCTCCCAGGAGAAACAGCAGGGCTAGGAGAGTTGACTTGAATATTCGGTTCATTTATTGCGACCTCCCGGTGCTGGCCACACGGCCATGCAAGGAGATTAGCACCGTAGCGCCGGTCCATTGCGCTCCAGCTGGCAGTGCCACCGAGTCAGCCGCCCGATTAAACCCGGGTAATATTGACATCGATAATTACACCCGGGTAATATAGGGGCATGAGCAACGACCAGACTTACACAGCATTCGCGGACGACAGAAAACTGACCAGCGGAAGTCTTGAGGCAGTCATTCTGGCAGCCAAAACCCACAGCAAGTCAAGCCAGGAGCCCGTACTCATCTTTGAGGACACTACGGGAAGGCAGGTGGACTTTGACTTGCGGCAACCGGTGGCACAGATTGTCAAGCACGCCCTGCAGCAGCCCGAGCAGCAGGGCCCCGGCAGGCCCAGACTCGGAGTTGTTGCCCGGGAAGTCACCCTGCTTCCACGCCACTGGGACTGGCTGGCAGACCAACGGGGCGGTGCCTCCGGAGCTCTGCGGCGACTGGTAGACGAAGCGCGCAATAACGAAACACCGGATCAAAGCAGGAGACGAACAGCAGCAGCCACAGGCCGCGTAATGACTGTTCTGGCCGGTAACCGCCCCGGTTTTGAGGAAGCGTACCGTGCACTCGACGCCGGCAATCGCAGCAAGTTCACCGAACTTGTAGCCGGCTGGCCCGAAGATGTGCGCCAGCACCTGATAACCATCTCAGAGCCAGCCTTCAGCCAGATCGGTGTTGCAACCGATGAACATTGACACCGTGTTGAACTGCACAGGCTGAGCTCGCACGCCGGGTCAACGCAGCCCACGCTCCGGCGCTCCTGACAACAACCTGAGCATGCCGGCAGCCTGCTCCCAACTGCTGAACTCATGCCTGCGTGCAGTCCGTATTTCCAGAATCACGATGCGTTGTCTGCCTCGGGCTGTCACCACACGCACAATAAAACCTGACTTTGACCGCCTGCTGGCCATGAGTGCAGTTTGCAGCCAGCGGCGTTATTCACCCGTTACGGTCGCGTTAGACGGTAATCATCCCGTCTTCCGGCCGTCGGACTTCGTGGATATTGTGCTACTTTGGGTGCACATTAAGAAGCCGGTAAGGGCGGTTCAGATAGTCTTCCAGTCGGGAATGGAGCCAGTGAGCCAGCAAGCCAGCCACATCCTGAGAAGGTTCAGGGACGAACGCAGCGCCATGGTTCAGGGTTGCATTTGGCTGCTGCTGGCAGTAGTCGTACTGGCGACGGGGATCAATGTACTGGCAATCGGCTTCGAGTTTTGGGCGACCCCACTCGCCTGGGTGCCGAACCTACTCTTCATTATCGTGCTGATTGCTGCCCTGTTGCTTAATGCCAGGAAGCAGCTCAGCTGGGCAGTAGGCCTGATCGTGGCAGCCGTCACGTTCGCCGCCTTGCAACCGCTGCTGGCCGGGACTCAGGAAGGACTAAGTCCAAGCCTGCTCCTGCTGTTCCTGCCACTCACCCTGGCAGGTCTGATACTGCCCAGGCCGGCGCTTTACCTCACCGCATTGGTGACCGTAATCGCCGTCATGGCAAGACCTCTGCTGCAGGTGCTCTCGGGTGCCGGGCCCCAAGTAACCGCCGGAACAGACGTACTCATGATCCCCCTGCAGTTCACACTCGTCGTTGTGATGGTCACTTTCTTTCTGGGGAGGTTCGGGACCGCCTTCAGAGAGCTGAGGCGAACCGCCGAGGAACACGTGCTCATGAGCTGGTCCGCCTATGAAGAACTGCACGAAGCGCAGCGAATCTTGATCGAACGCGAACAGTTCAGCAGCGCACTTGTGGAGAACCTGCCGGGGTTCTACTTTCTGCTTGATCACAGCGGCAGCTTTCAGCAATGGAACACCAGTTTTGAGGACACTTTCGGCTACGGGGCAGAACGTCTGCGTGACATGGAACCAAGCCGGCTCATTGACGAGGCCGACCATGAACGAGCGCGCGCTGCCCTCATCAAGGCTGGCGTCGAGGGGCATGCCAGCCTGGAGGCAGCCTTCGTTACCCGAAGCGGCAAGCGGATTCCCGGGTTCCTCACCATGATCAAGGTCACCCTGGACGGAACCGAGTACATCGCAGGATTGGGTTTGGACAGATCCGAGATCGATGCAGCACACCTGCAAGTGCGGGAACTCAACGAGGCCGTACTGGAGCGCGTGAGGCGCCTGGACGCCCTGCGTGACGTGGAACGGGTAATAAACCAGAGTCTGGAGCTCGAACTCACGCTCGACTCCGTAGTTCAACAGTTCACCGAGCAACTGAAGGTGGATGCGGCGGCAATCATGGTGTTCGAACCCGAACAGCAGGTGCTGCGCTACGTGGTCAGCAAGGGCTTCCAGCACGCCGAACTGAGCACAATCCGGCTCGGGCTGGGCGAAGGACTGGCTGGACAGGTGGCACTGAGTCGCGAGAAGCAGCTGGTCAACGGACGCGAAAGGCTGAGTCAAGTCATCGGCGACTGGCGCCTGTTTGCTGACGAGGGCTTTGCCAGCTGCCTGTGTGGCGCCCTTGTGGCTAAAGACGAACTCGTTGGCGTGGTCCAGCTGTTTCACCGCACAGAGCTGGCACCAGGTGATGACTGGATGAAGTTCGCGGCCGTGCTGGCGACACAGGCCGCCAATGCACTGGACAACGCATCCATGTTCCGTAACCTGGAGCGCAGCAACAGGGAACTGCGCGACGCGTATGAGACAACCATTGCCGGCTGGGCCAGGGCTCTGGACCTCAAGGACGAGGAAACCGCGGGTCACAGTGAGCGGGTCACGGATCTGACACTCGTATTGGCGCGCCGCCTCGCAGTCCCCGAGCACGAGCTGGACCACATCCGGCGGGGCGCGTTGCTTCACGACATCGGCAAAATGGGAGTATCAGACGGAATCCTCCGCAAGCCCGGAAAACTCACGGCTGCCGAATGGAAGGAAATGCGCAAACACCCGGCCTACGCGCGTGATCTGCTGGCTCCGGTGCCGTTCCTGCAACCAGCCATAGACATTCCCTACAGTCACCACGAAAAATGGGATGGAAGCGGCTACCCCCTGGGTCTCAAGGGAGAGGAGATACCACTGCCCGCAAGACTCTTTGCGGTGGTGGACGTGTTCGACGCCCTGACTTCCGACCGTCCCTACCGCAAGGCCTGGAGTACTGACGAGGCGCTGGAACACATAAGGGAACAATCAGGCAAACACTTTGACCCGGCGGTCGTCAGTGCATTCATGGAGCTCATTGCGCAAGAGCAAAGCACCGGCCGTAAATGAGGCGGTCGCTCAGCTGCTGGAATCGCCCCTGAGCGCTTCCTGATTCTCGTGGAACTCCAGGATGCGTTCGGCGCTCGCGATCTCGAAGTCAGCCTTGGCCAGCAATTCCCTGAAAATCATGGCCCGAGTGGCCCGCAGTCGGCTCAGCTCGTCGGGCCCCATGTAACTGCTGCGACCCTGGATCATGGGGTGATCCCCGGATTCGATGCCGGCGATGATATGCAGGTAGTGCTGCCGGCGTTCCTGTTGACGCGCAATATGCCGGGCGACGCCAGCCCGGACTTCCTCAGCCGGTATGCGATCCATATAGGACACCCAGAACCTGAACGGATCACGGGTAGGAAGGTAGTCGACCGGTTCAAGCAGCCACTCTTCGAAAGCTTGCCGGCCGGAATCCGTCAACTCATACACGATCCGGTCACGCAGCCCCACTGGTGCGTTTCTCGACGTAATCAGGCCCTGCCGCTGCAACTTGTGCAGCATCGGATAAATCTGGCCGTAGCTGGCCGACCAGAGTGAGTCGAGAGAGATCTGCAGGTTCTGCTTGATGTCATAGCCTGACATTGGCATGATGTCCAGCAGCGCCAGCAGCACGTATCTGGTTGACACGCTTCTAAGGTTAGCCCAAGCTGGCCTTCGACTGGCGCACGGGGCTGACGCGTGGTCCCGCCAGTAACTGATCAAGCGACCAGGCGCCGCTGCCACGGACAAGTACAACGGTGGAAACAAGAATGATCAGCAGTGGAAACTCAAAGCCCTGCGCGGTCCAGAAGAACCCGTTGGCAGCGTTGACTACAGCTATGGCACCGATCATGTTGGCTATGAGAGCCGCCGCTGCAAAGCGCCCGCCCAGGCCGATGATCAGCAGTACGGCGCCCAGCGATTCCGTCAGGATCACCAGGAGCGTCAGGGCCGGGGGGAGACCCAACTGGCTCTCAAAGAAGCCAACCGTGCCGCCGTAACCACTGCCACCGAACCAGCCAAGCAGTTTCTGGGCGCCATGGGGCACCATTATGAGTCCCAGGGAGAGGCGCAGCCAGGTGAGGGTTACATCAGACGGGGTTTGCAGCAGGGCTTTCACGCATAGAGTGGACCACGCACCAAAATGTACGTCAATCTATCTCAAAGATACCCGGGCCGACTGGCACGACAGAACGACCAGATCGACGGCCAGACGACGGTTCCGGGTCCTAGCCCGCGATGTGCACTGACTTGCTGACCAGGTACTCCTCGAGGCCGGCGCGGCCGAGTTCACGGCTGAAGCCACTGGCCTTGTAGCCACCGACGGACACCTCCGGGTTTACGATCCCCCAGCCGTTGACCCAAACAGTGCCTGCTTTGAGGCCTCGTACGACTTTGAGTGCAGTGCTCAGATCACTCGTCCAGACACCCGAGGCAAGGCCGTAGATGGTGTCATTGGCAATCCGGATGGCCTCGTCAGCGTCGCGGAAGGTCAGCACCGCCACCAGTGGTCCGAAGACCTCTTCACGCGCGATCGTCATGTCACTGGTCACGCCAGTGAACACGGTCGGTTCGAAGTAGTTGCCCTGGTCCAGACCGTTCCCGACCAGGCGCTTGCCACCCAGGCGCAGGTCGGCTCCCTCAGCCAGGCCCGCCTTAACGTAAGACTCAACCCTGCTCAATTGTGCGGGTGAAACCAGGGGTCCCAGGTCAGCATCGGAGTCCGGCGGTCCGCTGCGCATGCCTTGGGCGGTGCGGATAAGCTGCTCCACCACCTCGTCGTGAACGCTCTCGTGGACCAGGAGGCGTGAGCCGGCAGTACAGACCTGGCCGCTGCGCCAGAATATCGCCCAGGCGGAGGCGCTCGCGGCAGCAGCAATGTCAGCGTCCGGGAAGATGATGTTCGGAGACTTGCCGCCAAGTTCCAGTGACACGCGCTTCAGTGTCTTGGCGGCGGTGGCCATGACGTTCTTGCCGGAGTCGGTGGAGCCGGTTATGGACACCAGATCAATTCGCGGGTCGCCGGTCACCGTATCGCCGATTTCCGGTACCTGGCCGACGATCACGTTGATCACGCCGGCCGGCAAACCAGCCTCGGTAAGCAACTCCGCCAGCGCCAGGGTGGTGGCCGGGGTCATGGAGTCGGGTTTTACCACCAGGCTGCAACCGGCGGCCAGCGCGGGACATATCTTCCATGCGGCCTGGTTCAGGGGGAAGTTCCAGGGTGCTATCAGGCTGACAACGCCGACCGGTTCCCTGAGCGTCAGGGCCAGCAGTCCGTCACCGAAGGAGGTGGTTTCGCCGTGGATGTCCCGGGCCAGGCCAGCGTAATAACGGAACAGGTCTATGACCCACTCGATCATCATGCGCCCTTGCGCGATGGGTGCCCCGCTGGTGTTGCTTTCCCATTCGGCAAACTGCTCCTTCCGCGCCTCCAGCAGGTCGGCGGTGCGCAGCATTACGGCGGCCTTCTCCGCTGGTGGAGTGTTGACCCAGACTCCTGAATCGAAGCTGCGCCTGGCTGCGTCGATGGCCCGCTCGGCATCAGCGCGACTTGCGAGTGCGAAGCTGCCAACCGTGCCACGGCCAGCCGGATCAACGCGCTCGTAGCGTTCTCCCGACTGGGCTGGCTGCCAGCCCCCATCGATGAAAAGTTCCATGGTGATTTGCTCGCGTTGCTGTCCCGGCATGGTCACTGCTCCCATTTCTGGCACCGGCGTGAAGCGATATTGACAGCCGGTTCCCGTTTTATATACGCTGTAGGCATTGTATACAACCTGCGGCTGGGGTGTTCGGAATGAGCACCGACCAGCTGCAAGGCTGGAAGCGAGGAAGCGATTTGGCTGCACCTGCGAATGTGACTGCCACCACTCCCGGATGGCCCACGAATCTGGCCCAATCCGTATCAGCACGGACCGCCAGGGGCAGCTGGGCAACGGTCCCGGCAACTCCGGGACCGCTCAACTTCAGCAACGGCCTGCAAGGCAACCTGGAAATAACAGACAGCGGACTCGAACTGACAGTGCCCGGGGCTCACTGGACGGCAGTCAACCTGACCTCACAGGCCGACGAGCACTACCTGGGCTTCGGCGAGAGGTTCAACCGCATCGACCAGCGAGGCCAGGAAGTCAACATCCAGGTCATCAACGGTGCCTCCGGCAACCTGGCATACAAACCCGTACCATTCTTCATCTCCAGCCACGGCTACGGGATCTTCATCGAAACGGATCTGCAGGTGAACGCCCGCATGGCCGTGCCCGACGACCCCGGCTTCGCCTCACTCCGCTGCGAGGGCGACACAGTGCGACTGCACCTCTACCGCGGAACACCAAAACAGGTGCTGGAACAGTACACCGCCAGCGCCGGCCGGCCCGCCGTACCGCCTGACTGGGCCTTCGGACCCTGGAAGTCCCGTGACTGGACACTTGAGGACCAGAAGACCGCAGAAGAAGACATCCGCAAGGTACGCGAGCTCGACCTGGCTGGCAGCGTCAAACTCATAGACGCCCAATGGGAAACAACTGAACACAGCTTCCAGTTCGACACCAACAAGTACCCGGACGCGACCGGCTTCATCAAGGAAGTGCGCCAGAACGGCTTCAGGCTCGTCCTCTGGCTCTCACCCTGGCTGGTCCACAACGATAAATACAGGCCCGTCTTCGACGAGGCCGCCGCGAAGGGCTACCTCATCAAAGACCAGAACGGTGACACCTATGTGCACCGACTTGGCAACAGCCCGACGTTCGAGGGCAGCTGCGTGGACTTCACCAACCCGGCTGCCGTCAAGTGGTGGCAGGACAACATCAGACAACTGGTACGCCAAGGGGTGGACGGCTTCAAGACCGACTTCGGTGAGCAGGTGCCTGATGATGCAGTATTCGCTGACGGACGCAGCGGACGCCAGATGCACAACATCTACCCACGCATCTACAACCAGGTCACCTATGAAGCGATGCAGGAGGAAACCGACGGAATACTCCTGGCCCGCTCCGCCTGGCACGGCTCACAGGGCATATCCGCGATCTGGGCAGGCGACCAGACGTCAGACTTCGCCCCGGCTACCGGACTCGAAAGCGTAATCAAGGCAGGCCAGAACGCCGGCAACAGCGGCTTCCCCTGGTGGGCCAGTGACATAGGTGGATACTTCGGTGTGCCCACCGACGAAACCTTCAGACGCTGGACGCAGTTCGCCGCCTTCAGCCCGATCATGCAGATACACGGCATGGGCAACCGCGAACCATGGAACTTCAGCGCTGAAACGCTCAACAACTACCGTGCCTACGCACAACTGCACACCGACCTGTTCCCCTACATCCGCAGCAGCGCAGAACAGGCCAGCTCGACCGGCATCCCGATCATGCGATCACTCGCACTGGAGTTCCCGGACGACCTGAACATCTGGGGTGACAGCCAGGAACACCAATACATGTTCGGCGACTCACTCCTCATCGCCCCCGTCTACTACGGTTTCACGCCCTACCGGCACGCCTGGCTGCCAGCCGGACACACCTGGCGAGAGCTGTGGACCGGCAAACAGCACCAGGGCGCCAGATTCGTCAGCGTCGATGCACCAGCTGACACCATCCCGATATTCATCAAGTCCGGCAGCATAATCCCGATGCTGGCCGATTCACCGCGCACCATCACTGCCAACCAGCAAATCGGTGACCTGCGCCTGCTGCTCAATCCCGGCGCCGATGCCAGCCTCACCCTTCACGACGGCACGCAAATCAGATGGTCAGATTCAGAGCGGCAACTGACCGTCAGCAACTCACCTGTCAGCCGCCGGATCCTGCTCACCGACTCAGCAACGACACCATTCAGTTACCCCGGCATTCAAGGGGCAAGCAGCACCGCCCACACCCAGGAGTTCAGCCTGCAGGCGGACTCCGATCAAGCATTCTTCGGCAGCACCACGTTGACCTGAATGAAGGAGGAAGATCACACCGTCCAGCAACCGCCCCCGAGGCACCAATTCAAGCAGAACGGGAGTCCCAAACTGATGAAACTATCCAAAGCACTGCTCACCGCCGCCGCGGCCAGTCTGCTGGCCGGCGCCACCGCCCAGACGGAACTGAACGTCTGGATATACGAGACCTTCGCAGGCGACGATGCCGCCATCTACCAGACGGCCCAGGACTTCATGGCCGAAAACCCCGACATCAAGATCAACCTGATCCCCACCGCCTACAGCTCAAGCTCATACCGCGACCCCTTCATCACTGCAGCCCAGGGCGGCGCCGGGCCCGACGTGCTGATGGTCGACATCGCCTGGTCACCCGAGTTCGCCGCCATGGGAATAATCCTCAACCTCGACGAGTACTTCGGCGACAAGGCCAGCGAGTTCTTCGACGGTCCCATGCAGACCGTCACCTATGACGGCAGCGTCTACGGCGTGCCCTTCTACACCAACGCACTCGGCATGTACTACAACAAGACCGCCTTCGAGGAAGCAGGACTGCCCCTGCCAGAAGCCGGCTGGACCTGGGATGACTTCCGCACCGCAGTCGACACCCTCTCAGACGGCGAGATGTACGGCTTCGGCCTCCAGGGCGCCTGGGGCGGCACCTTCGAGTGGTACCCCTGGTTCTGGCAGGCCGGCGGCGAACTCCTGAGCGAGGACGGCAACAGCCCCGCCTTCAACAGCGCCGAAGGACTCGAAGCCACAACCTACTTCCTGGACATCATCACCAACCCCGACTACGTGCCCGAAGCCGCCAAGACCTGGCGCGGTTGGGCTGAACTCGCAGCCGCATTCTCCAACGAAGTCATCGCCATGTTCGAAGCCGGAGACTGGAGCATCAGCATCGTTGAGGAGGCAGCCCCCGACTTCGAATGGGGCGTCGCGCCACTACCCAGCTACCGCACCAGCGCCAGCCTGGTCGGCGGCGCCAACTGGGTCGTCAACGCCGGCACCGATCATCCCGATGCAGCCTGGCGCTGGCTCGAGTACGTCAGTGGCCCCGCAGTATTCCCCATGCTCGACAGCTACAACCGCATGGCAGCCCGCCGCGGAGCCCTCACCGAACAGGCGATAGTCGCGAACGACGAACGCATGCAGACGTTCGCTCAGAACATGGATGACGCCCGTCCGCGTCCTACCAACCCACTGTGGACCAGCGTCGATTACGACTGCGTACAACCTGCATTCATGCGCGTGATCCTTGAAGGCGCCGACGTGAACGCCGCCATGGCCGAAGCCGAACTCTGCGCCATAGACATCCTGAGCTGGTAACAGAAACTTGCTCGACACGGGAACAACGAACGGGGTGGCACCAACGGGTGCCACCCCACCCGAGAGACGCCGCCGCGGCCGCCTGGCGCCGAACTGGCCCGGCCTGCTCTTCATCGCCCCGGCACTGCTGGTGCTGGCAGGCGTGATCGGCTACCCGCTCATCCGTGCCTTCATGATGAGCCTGCATCGCAACATACTTATCAGACCCCAACTCGGCCAACCGTTCGTGGGCCTTGAGAACTATATAAACGTCATCCAGTCACCATATTTTCTGAACGCCCTCTGGCAAACCTTCGTCTGGACCTCCGTGAACCTCGTTGCCCAGATGATCATCGGACTCGCCATCGCGCTGCTCCTCAACAACAACTTCCCCGGCCGCGCACTCGCCCGCGGCGCAATGCTCATACCGTGGGTAGTACCCTCAGTCGTAGCCGTACTCACCTGGCGCTGGATGTACGACGGTCAGTTCGGCATCATCAACAGCTGGCTGATGCAGCTCGGCATCATCGAACGCGGCTACGCCTGGCTCGGCAACACTGACTCCGCCATGGCCGCAGTACTCGTGGAAAGCATCTGGAAGGGCACGCCTTTCGTACTCGTGATGCTGCTCGCCGGCCTTCAGGCCATTCCCAGCGAACTCACCGACTCAGCCAAAGTGGACGGCGCCAACGGCTGGCAGCGACTCCGCCACGTGACACTCCCCATACTCAAACCCACCCTGGTCATCGCCGCCACCCTCACCACGATCTACTCCTTCAACAACTTCAACTCCATCTGGCTCATGACCGAAGGCGGACCACTGCGCGCCACCGAAACCCTGACCATCCTCACCTACAAGACAGCCTTCCAGGGCTTCAACATGGGCGAGGCCACCGCCATAGGCGTAATCACCTTCCTGATCCTGTTCCTGTTCGTCGCCATCTTCGGCCGCCAGTACGTGAAAGCACAGATGGACAACTGATGACCGACAAGGCACACTTCCTCCGCAGACTGCCCCTCAGCGCCGCCGCACTGCTGATCTGCTTCCTGTTCGCCATCCCATTCCTGTGGATGATACTCACCTCACTGAAACTGCCCTCCGAACTGTTCAGCAGTCCCGTAAAACTGTTCCCCGAAGCAGGAATATACTGGGAAGCCTACGTACGCATCTGGAACTCCGGGCAATTCGGCCGCTACTTCTTCAACAGCGTTGTCATAGCACTGATAACCACCACCATCTCGGTAGTCCTGTCACTGCTCGCAGCACTCGGCTTCGCCCGCTACAGACTGCCGGGCGGCCAGTACCTGCTCCTGGGCGTACTCCTGAGCCAACTGTTCCCACTCGTACTCCTTGTGCCGCCGTTCTTCATCGTCATGCGCGAAATGCGCATACTCGACACCCACCTGGCACTGATAATCGCCTACACCTCATTCGCATTGCCCTTCAGCATCTGGATGCTCACCGGCTACCTCCGCTCCATACCGGTCGAACTCGAAGAATCAGCCATGATCGACGGCGCAACACGCTTCGGAGCCCACCTGCGCGTGACCCTGCCCCTGGCCGGACCAGGCATCGCCGCCACCGTCATCTACTGCTTCATCCTCAGCTGGAACGAGTTCCTGTTCGCCACCACCTTCATCAGCACACCCGAACTCCGCACCCTGCCAATAGGCCTTCAGTCGTTCATAGGCCAATACGCCACCGACTGGAACCTACTCATGGCCGGCGCAGTGGTCACCACCCTGCCAGTAGTGATCCTGTTCATCTTCCTGCAACGCTTCCTGGTTGCCGGACTCACCGCCGGAGCGGTCAAAGGGTGAGACTCATCAGGGCCAGCGACCTCGACTGGGAATCCGCACTGCGCGATCCCGGCCAGACGATCGGCAAGTCACTTAGCGAGCACGTCCACGACGTACTCTTCGCCGCCATCGTCCAGGGACGCATCGGCCCCGGCCAGCACCTCGCTGAACAGCCGATCGCCGACGCACTCGGAGTAAGCCGCATCTCGGTCCGCGACGCCATCAGACGCCTGGCAGGTGACGGCTTCGTGGACATCTATCCCAACCGCGGAGCCTTCGTCATCGGATTCGCACCCCAGGACCTGGAGGAGATCTTCAGCCTGCGCGCCAGCCTGGAAGCACTCGCCATCCGCCTCGCCAGCAAACACCTGACCCGTACTGACCTGGCAAGGCTCGAGGACATCATCGACGAGATGGAAGTGATCGAGGCGGGTGACAACCGCTTCATGGGAGCAGATGTCGACGCGCGCTTTCACGCCACCCTGATGGAGATCTCCGGGCACAAGCGTGCCCATGCCGCATGGCGCAGCCTGCGGGCCCAGATCACCATGGCCGTTTTCAGCGTCACCACCTACTACGCGAACATGGACAGCCTCGCAGACCGGCACCGCAAACTGATAGACGTGCTCAGGCAAGGCGATCCCGACGCAGCGGAAGAACAACTCCGCGAACACATCATCCACGGCAGCCGCCTGCTGTTCGAAGCCATCGGACGCGAGCAGTTCCTGCAGGAACGGCACAGCCGCCGTCAAGGTCCGGACGACCAAGGAGAGTAATGCGAATCGACAGAATCACCGCCCGGGTAATCCGTTACCCACTCCCCAAGCCCCTGAAACCATCCTGGGCGCCAGGCCGCGAGTTCACGCACAGCACCTGCACGCTGCTCGAGGTGACCACCGACACCGGGATCAAAGGATACGGAGCGGCGCCGGACACCGGACAGATCGGGCTGGCCACCATCCGCGACATGGTCGCCCCATACGTCATCGGCAAGGACCCGTTCAGGATCGAGGAGATAAGTCCTGTACTGCGCGCGGCAGCCCGCGACGGCAGCTACCCCTGGGGCCTGGAAACCGCACTGTGGGACATCATCGGCAAGTCCGCAGGCCAACCGGTCTACCGACTGTGGGGCGCCCACAAATCACGCATCAGAGCCTACGCAAGCCTGGCCGAGATAACGGACGTGGCAGAGCAGCTCGACCGGCTGCAGCAACTGCGTGAGATGGGCTTCACCGCAGCCAAACTCCGGCTCAGACGCCCCACCATCAAAGAGGACATCGAGTTCGTGCAGCAGGTGCGGGCAGCGATCGGTGACAGCATGGACCTGATGGTGGATGCCAACCAAGCGCACGTCATGCCCAGCCCGGGTCCACACAACTACTGGACCTACCAGGACGCCTTAACCGTCGCCAGGGCCATGGAAGAACTGAACGTGCTGTGGCTGGAAGAGCCACTGCACCGCTACGATTACCAGAACCTGACCCGGCTTACGGACAACACGGATATCCCCATAGCCGGCGGCGAACTGAACCTGGGCCTGCACGAATACCGGCAACTCATCGAAGGAAACTGCTACGACATCATCCAGGCTGACTGTGCCTTCTCCGAGGGAGTATTCCAGCTCCGCAAGATTGCCGCCATGGCTGAACTGTCGTACAAGCGCTTCATACCGCACACCTGGTCCAACGGGGTCGGCCTGGCAGCCAATCTGCAACTGGCGGCCGCCACGCCCAACTGCGACTGGTTCGAGTTCCCCATCGACCCACCCGCCTGGACCACTGCCGCCCGCGACTTCATGCTGGACAGCAGCTTCGAAATCGATGCCGACGGCTACATCACGGTCACTGAAAGCCCCGGAATCGGCATCAGTTTCGACGATGACGCCGTAACACCATTCGTTACAGACAGTTGGGACAGCCACAAGTGAACGGACTGGACCGTCAGGCCGACCAACTGGCGCGGCTGCCGGCGAGTGCAGCCGCTGAAGCGGCCCGCCAGCTGCTCAGGCACGCCAAGGAACAGGGCGTGTGGCCGGCTCCCATCAGCCCGGTGCATCTCGCCCTGGCCGCCGGCAGAACCGAGCCGTTGACCGTACCGGCCTTCAACCTGCGTGGACTCACCTACGACACAGCCCGCGCCATCTACCGCCGCATGCTCGACCGGGAGGCGCTCGCCGTCATGTTCGAGCTGGCACCATCTGAGTCTGCAACCGGCGACCAGTCATTCGTGCAGTACGCCGCCCTCATCGCCGCAGCCGCACTCCGGGAAGGCTGGCGCGGGCCGGTATTCCTGCAAGGCGACCACTTCTCGCTCGAACAGGACACCCCCACGGCCAGGCAGCAACTGACCGCCAGCATCCTTGAACTTCTCGAATGCGGCTACGGGCAGGTGGACCTGGACACCGCCGCCCTGGCCATTGCCGGAGAAAGCGCCGTCACACGCCAGCTACCCAATGCCAAGGCCACTGTGGCACTGCTGCAGTCATTGGCAGCCGACACTCCGGCGGGAACCATGTTCGGCGGCGAAGTCGGCGAGATCGGCGGCAGCAACACGACGCCTGAGGACCTGCAGGTATTCATCGACCTGGTCCGCTGGCACGCCGGCCCGGCAGCCGCTGCCTTCGGAAAGGTCAGCGTGCAAACCGGCACCCGTCACGGAGGCATGACTGACAGCGACGGCAAGGTCACCCGAATGCCACTGGATCTTGAACTCGCCAGGCAGCTTGCCGATGTCGCACATGAAAACGGCTTCGCCGGCATCGTCCAACACGGAGCCTCAACCCTGCAACCCGACCAGTTCGCCGCACTTCCGGACGCTGGCGTCGTGGAAGTCCACCTGGCCACCAACATCCAGAACCTGGTGTTCGACTCGCCGGCCTTCCCGACGGAGTTGCGCGCGCAGATGAAGGAAGTGGCCCTGGCCAGCAGCGCCGGCTCGGCGGAACGCGGCGGCGAGACCGGGGCTACGGATGCCGAACTGGCGTTCAGCCAGAAGCGCTGGAGCATGTGGGGACCCTTTAAGAAGCAACTGCTGGACCTGCCAGCTGTGACCAGGCACGCACTGGCGGAAACCGTTGCCGACTGGGCAGACTCACTTCTCACAGCCTTCAGGCAGACAGGTCGCGCAGCCGAACTGCGCAAGATGTTCCCCGGGCCATGAGCAGAAAGGCAGTATTCCTGGGCATGGCCACCATCGACTTCATCGGCACGGTCCGGCACCTGCCTGCCCCCGACGAAGTATTCGAACTCGACCGGTTCGACGTTCAGGGCGGAGGTCCAGCAGCTACCGCGGCAGTGGCCTACAGCCGCCTGGGCGGCCACGCCCAGTTCATCGGGGCCACCGGCACGGATCAACTCAGCCACACCATCCGGCAAGGTCTGGAAGATGAGGGAGTGGACGTAAGCCTGCTCAGTCAGGACGCCAGCGGCAAGTCGCCACAAGCAATCATCCTGGTAGACCGCACGAGTGGCAGCCGCTCGATCATGTACCAACGCGGAACGGCACGACCCCCGGGGTTCAACCGTGATCTGGCTGCAACCATAGAAACCGCGGGCGCACTGCACCTGGATGGCTTTCACACGAACCTGGCCATCGACGCCGCACGCCATGCCCGCAGCATCGGCGTACCCGTCTCACTCGACGGAGGGGCCGGCGACCCCTGGCCCGGACTGGACGAACTGCTGCCACTCATCGACTGGCTGGTGGTGGCAAGGGCATTCGCACAAAGGCAGACTGGACTGGCAGATCCTGAAGCCGCCGCCCGTGAACTGCATGCCGACACAGTCGTAATCACCGACGGCGCCAATGGCGCCTGGTACCGTCGGGGAAGTTCGGCAGGCCACGTGCCTGCCTACCGGGTCGAAGTGCAGGACACTACGGGAGCCGGTGACGTCTTCCACGGTGCCTTTGTCCATGCCAAGCTGACCGGTATGAACCTGCCCGATGCAGTACGCTTCGCCAGCGCCACAGCCGCACTCAAATGCCGGCAGCTAGGCGGACGCGCAGGCATACCGAGCCTGACGGAAGTCAACCAGTTCATCACCCGACAGGCAGCGCACTGACGTGTCCACTTCTTTGCGACGACTGCTGCCACCACTCATAACCTCCAGGTTGCTCGGTGACACCGCCAACCAGCTGTTCAATCCGTTCCTGGGCACCATAGCCGCAGGCATCGGCATAAGCAACCAGCAACTCGGACTGCTGGTCAGCTTCAGAAGCCTCAGCGGACTCAGCGGACCGGCACTCGCCGCCATCGCCGACCGACGTGGCTACCTGAACCTGGCCAGAATCGGCATAATCCTGATGGCTGCCGGCTTGACGACACTGGCGCTCAGCAACTCCATCTGGACCGCCGGCGCCGCCATGCTCCCCATGGGAATGGCCCTGGGACTCATCAACCCGGCACTGCAAGCGTACGTGGGCTCATTCATCGGTCACGCCCAACGGGCACGCGGACTCGGCATGTTCGAGTACTCGTGGGCACTCTCCGGCATCCTGGGACTCTCCGCACTCGGCTGGCTCATCTCGGCATTCGGCTGGCGCGCCGGAGTGCTTACGCTGGCCGCACTCATGCTGCTCAGCCTGCTCCTGCTGCGCAACCTGCCTGCCAATCCCGTATTCAAATCCGCGAACGGTAACGTTACAGGAACCAGTCTGGGCAGCGCTTCACTCTGGTCCGGAGTCGCCGCAGTTGGACTCACTTTCTACGCCAGCCTCAACGTCATGATCGTCTTCGGCGTCTGGCTGGCACAGGAGTACTCACTGAGCCCGGCTGCCCTTGGGACCGTCGCACTCGTGCTCGGCGCAGCAGACCTCGCCGGAGCAGTACTTGTAAGCCGCGCCGGTGACCGCCTGAAACCCAGACGCATGGTCCTGGCAGCAAGTCTGCTCAGCGTCGCCGCCTACCTGCTGCCCAGCATCGTCAGCTCACTCGCACTGGTCCTGCTGGCACTGGTGCTCATGCGGGCCTTCATGCAGGTCAGCTTCGTGGGCATGTTGCCCATTCTCAGCGAACAACGACCAGCAGCACGCGCCAGGACACTGGCGCTTGCGGCAGCCGCCGGGCAGATCGGAATGGCACTGGCCAGTGCCACCGGCCCCGGAATCTACGAAGGCTACGGTGCCGGCACACTGGGCGCGATATCCGCGACTGCAGCACTACTTTCATTCCTGCTCGTCCTGCTGTTCGTGCAGGACAGCAAGGAGGCATCATGAAACACAAGATCGCCCTGATCTCCGTCGGCGTACCCTGGTTCGACGTCGACTACGCACAGGACAACCTGAACCGCACCCGTCAGCTGCTCGAGCAGACCTTCACCGTCAGCGGACCCCGGGCAGTGCTGACAGACGCACAGGACCTGAGCGACTGGCTCGAGAAACTGCGAAGTGAATCCGTCAGCGCCGCCGTACTGCAGATCGGCACCTTTCCGGACGGCAATACTCCCGCCCAGGTGGCCGAGACCCTGCAGGTGCCGGTGGTCCTCTCAGGCTTCCCGGAAGCAAGCCTTGAAGACCGGGTCGGCAACAACAGCCTGTGCGGCCTGAACATGGCCACCTACACCCTGAGGGAGCTGGGACACAGGCACAGCTGGTGCTTCGGAGCACCGGGCAGCGAAGCACACGACAGTGAACTCACCGCCCAACTGCTGGCCGCCACGACCCTCAGCAGCCTGCGCGGAAGCGTGGTAGGCCTGCTCGGCTACCGCGCACCCGGTTTCTACCCTGCAACATTTGACGAACTGCTGCTCAGGCGCACATTCGGCATCCGCGTAGAACACCTGGGCATCCAGACCGTCACTGATCTCGTCAAAGACGGCGCTCACCGCGACCCGCCCATGAACAACTTCCCGACCATTGAAGGCGACCAGCTGACACCCGAAGCCATCAGCTGGCTGGGACGCTACTACGGTGCACTCTACGGTGCCGTCGCAGCTGCCGGACTCAGCGCCGTGGCAGTCAAGGACTGGCCCGAGATGGCCCCATTTGACCCCAGCATTCCCGCCGGCATCTGGCCCGCTGTCAGCTGGTTACAGGACGACGGGATCAACACGGCACCTGAAGGCGACGTCAACGGTGCCGTCACCATGCAACTGCTGAACAGACTCAGCGGCCAAGCCCCCTTCTTCAGTGACATCAGCGCACTCGATGAAAGCGAATCCACACTCACCCTCTGGCACTACGGCGGCGCACCCAGCCTGGCCCGGTCACGAGACGAAATCCGTCTCAGTCAGGACGGCCGTGAACTCGAGTTCACCCTCAAACCCGGCCCCGCGGTACTCGCCCGACTCGGCTACTGCGGCGGAGCGTACCGGCTGCTCACGATTGAAGTGGAAGTGCTCGACGAACGGCTCACCTTGCGGCGCGCAGCCGCACGGGTCCGGACCGTCAATACCCCCACGGGCGATGTTGTGCGTGACCTGCTGGATGGTGGCTGGGAACCCCACGTCT
>CAZBBU010000003.1:6105-20056 GCA_964489965.1 uncultured bacterium | reverse complement strand
GCATATCAGAAACTGGTACGGCCGGCAGGCTGATTCTTGGCGTAACGGGGAACCGCGCGAACTCAGGCGCTCTGTAATGAGCCTGGACCAGCTGAGCGGCAGATCGTCCGAACAGACTGACGGCCTGCCTGGTACGCGGCTCATCCAGTCGAGCCTGTGCCTGCCCGTGTCATTCCGTGGCGAGGTTCTGGCGTGCCTGAACCTGGATAACTTGCAGGACGAGAAAGCGTTTGCGGAGGATTCCATCAAGGTGCTGCGGCAGTTCGCGCCGGTCATCTCCAACCTGATCGGTGCAGCCAGCCACTTTGACAGGATCGTCGGCCTGGCCCATACCGACGCGCTGACGGGCCTGCCCAATCGCAGGGGCGGAGTGCAGGCACTGGACGCACTGCTGCAGGACAGCCGGCACGGCGACGGAGGCTTCGCATTGCTGTCACTGGATCTGACCGGTTTCAAGCAGGTCAACGACCTGTACGGGCACGAGTCAGGGGACGAGGCGCTGATCGACGTGGCCGCTGCCCTCAGTTCTGCGGCGCGCAGCGGCGACACAGTGGTGCGCTGGGGTGGTGACGAGTTCATAGTCATTCTGCCCGGCGCGGACCGGTCTACCGGCGAGCACGTTGCCAGGCGTCTCAGGGAGGCCGTGTCCGGGATCAGGGCAGGTGAGGTGCGCTTGGGCATCTCGATCGGAGTCGCTGTCTTTCCGGATGACGCCGAGGATGCCTCCAGGCTGTTGCAGCTTGCGGACGCACGCATGTACATGGAGAAGCAGGAACAGGGCAGGCGCCGCTGAATCCCAGTGGGCTGGCGCAACGTCGCGGGCGCCTGCGCTCCGGTAAGATTCAGTCTGATGCTCGAACCAGGAAGCAAGGCGCCGGACTTCATCCTGCCGGATCAATCGGAAGCCCGGATCCGTCTGTCGGCCTATCACGGGAAACCCGTGGTGCTGTTCTTCTACCCGAAGGACGGTTCCAGAGGCTGCAGCCGCCAGGCGGTTTCCATCCGCGATAACTACGCGGAGTTCCGCCGGCTTGGCGCCGCGGTCCTGGGCATCAGCCGGGATGGCAGTGCCTCCCACGCGGAGTTCCGCAGTTCGCACGACCTGCCCTACCCGCTGCTCACCGATGCGGACGGGAGCGTGGCTGAGCAGTATGGCGTACCGCGCCCGCTGGGCCTGCTGAAGGGCCGGGCAACGTTTGTGATCGACAGTGGTGGCATCGTCAGGCTGGCGTACAGCGGCCTGCTTGATCTGGAAGGCCATACGCAGCGCGCCCTGGAAACGGTGCGGGAGCTGGCGGGCGGCCAGCATGGAGGATTACGTGAACGAGCCTGAGTTTCAGGTACTGGATACTGCCGATTCGGACGCCATGCTGTGTGACGTGACAACCGGCGTCTGCATGCCCGCTCCCTCGGCGGAAGCGGGTGAGCCCGAGGCTGGTGGCAACCCTGGGTTGGCGGCCTGGCCCCGAACGGAGGAGCAGGACTGATGGCTCGCCAGATTGCAGTGATCGTGGGCAGTCTGCGCAAAGAGTCCATCAACCGGCGTCTGGCCAGGGCGATGGTCAAGCTTGGCGCCACCGGCCTCGAGTTCAGTTTCCTGGACATCGGTTCCCTGCCGCATTACAACCAGGACCTGGAGGCGGATCCGCCTGAAGTCGTCACTGAGTTCCGCAAGCGCGTGAAGGCGGCCGAAGGCTTCATGTTCGTGGTGCCCGAATACAACCGTGGCGCGCCCGGAATGGTCAAGAACGCCCTTGATTGGGGCTCAAGGCCCAAGGGCGAGAGCGGCTGGGCCGGAAAGCCGGCTCTGTTGACGGGCACTTCGGGTGGCGCCATCGGTACTGCGGCAATGCAGGTGCACCTGCGTGCCACGCTCAGCAGCATGGACATCTACGCCCTGGGTCATCCGGAGGCTTACATCCAGTTCAAGCCGGGCCTGGTCGATGAGGACTTCAACGTGACGGTGGACAGCACCCGTGACTTCCTCAAACTGGTTCTCGACCGCTTCGCCGAGCATGCCGCCCGTTTCTGAGGTGAGCTTTCCCACTTGGGCCTGAGATACAGAACCCTGTGATAATTGTCGGGTCAATGTCGGCACTCGTCCCCTAGACTCTAGGCATGAACTGTCGCGATCAAGTGGGGCTGATCAGGCGACAAGGACCTGGCGGTCCGGGTCGTCAGCAAGCGGGGATAGCAATGATCACCGTGCTGTTCGTAACGGCAGCGGTCATGCTGCTGGCCATCACCTTCTCCATCATCGCCATGTCTGAACGGCGTTCGACCGCCTCAACCGTGCAGACGGAGAAAGCCCTGCAGCTGGCTGATGCCGGGAGTGAACGGGCACGGCGCGTGATCGTTGATGTCTTTGACGAGACATTCCTTTCGATATCCAATTTCCTGAGCCAGGTTGCTGACGGCGGCATCGAAGAACTTGCCGGCGTGACAACCGTGACAGTTGACGGCAATGACGTGCACTGGGAAGTGGTCGGTGTCTCCGACCCGGGCGCGGCCTTCGGCTGGATTGATGTTGCGTCCACGGCCTCACTTGGTAATGACGCCGTACAGACTGTCATCCGTCGCATCGGCTTCGGGGCCAGCAGCACGTTCAACCTGGCGATGCTGTCAGAAACCACTGACTGCATGTTCTGCCACCTGCGCGTCAATGGTGACGTAGGCAACCTCGTTGAGATGCGTCCCGGGTGGGGTTCCGAATCTGGTGGCGGCGGCGAACCGAATTCATGCTCCGGCGGTGACGGCCGTGGTTCAGGCGGCAACGGCAGCGGACTGGGTGTCTCCAGAATCAACGGAAATGTCTTCGCTGCCCGGTCAGTGACCAATGATTGCCGGACGAATAACCGGCTGAACGGCGCCGAGGTGACCGGCGTCATCGAAGAGAACTCGCGCAACGCCTCGCTGCCCGTGGATCTGGACAATGACGGCATCGCCGACTTCCCACCGATCATCCGTGAGATCGCCGTTGAGAACGCACTTGGCAGCATCAGCGCCGCCACAGGTAGCTGCGTTGTCGCCTTCGGCTCCAGCTTCAATCCTGCCAGCTGCGGTTCCATGAGTGCTGACGGAACGATCGACGGCAACCTGGTTCTTCATGGCACGTTCGATGACCCGATCAACCTTGATGGCGACATCTGGGTTGAGGGTGACATCGTCATCAGCGGCTACGTGACTGGTCTCGGTGGGCTTTATTCGGGCCGCAACATCTACATCGCGGGTGATCTGCAGGCCAAGAATGCGCCTTACCGGGTTGTGTCAGGTGAGTGCCAGGACGAGAACGGAACCACGATCATGACCGCGTCCGAGCTTGCAGCCACGGGCTTCTCGCCCCAGGACGCGTGTGCCAGAAGGAGCATCGCCGACGAGACCGATGCTCTTCGTATCGCGGCCCGTGGCAGTGTGATCATCGGTGATTACACCGAGTACGGCGCCGATGGTGAACTCAAGTCGTTCGCAGGCCGCCAATCGGCTGACTTCTATCGCGCCCAGTTCGGGTTCTACGGCAACCGGACCTACGACCGGCGCAATGGCGATGAGCTGCGCTGCGGTGGCGGTTCTTGCCGGAACGCCGAAGGTGAGGTCGTCAGCTCCGCCAACCAGGTAAGTGTCGACGGCTACGATGGCTCCTTCAGGCCCGGCAGGGTAACTTCCGGTGGTTTCAGCTCCTGGATGACTGACGGTCAGTACCAGGAGATCCTGGGAACTGAAGAGTTCGACCACAACACCTGGCGCTGGAGCTTCTCCGACGCGGATTTCACTGACGGCAACCGGCTGGCAGAAGTGTTCCACAACATGATCGGATCCGGTTTCCCATTTGAGCAGGCACGGGCGATTCTTGACCGACGCATGAACTTCCGATCACTGACTGACTGGCAATGGAACAATTTCCTCAGCCGGGCAGCGGAGTTGGGCGTGCCCCTCCCGGCGGGAGTGTCGCGAAACAGCCTGGAACAACAATCGAATCAACAGGGCCGTTTCCGCTATTCGGACGATGCCGGTTCAGACGCTTATGCCAACTGGTCCGGCAACGACCTGCGTGTGTTACATACGGCTGAACGCGAGTACGAGACTCAAGTCAATCGCATCGACGCATTCCTCTACGCCAACCAGCGGATCGCCGGCAAGACCAGCATGCAGGCCATGAGCATTACGGGCGGCCTGGTCGCACGTGACCTGGGCATCCTGGCACCTGGCCGCGCCCTTGAGAACTGGTCCCTGGGTGATGCTGCACCCTACATCAACAACAACCGTTCCACCGCCTGCTCCACCCCTGGCAGCAAGTACTACGTTTATGGTTCCGAGGACTGTGCCCTGACGGTCAACTATGACCACCGCCTGCGTAACGGTGGATACGGCTACAACATCATCGAAGGGCAGATCGGGATCACCCTTGACTGGCGCGTCGCCGACACGGCCGCCGAGAGGGTGTCGCCTTGACCCGTTGGCTGGTGATACTGGCTGTGCTTTTGGCTGTGGCTTTCGTGGCCCTGCTGCTCTGGCCGCGCGGAGAACGCACTGACTCAGTGTCAGACAGCCAGAGCACGGCGGTCGCCGGAACAGCTGCCGCTGAGAGGTTCACGGTGCTGGTGGACGGCCGGGAAGTCGGTGTCAGACAGGAAGAATCAGGCATGAGCATGGCCGATCTGCCTGTGACCAGCTGGAGTACGGACATGATCAGCCACACCCGGTCACTGGGTACCACAAGTGTGGTGGTGTTCGTGGATGGCAGCGAGTCAGTCATCAATGACTTCATTCTGGAGCGCATGCCCCAGGACGTTGCGTTCCGGACAGGCTACAGCCGAGGCAACTGAGATGAGACGAAGCGTTGGCATGACCCTGATCGAGATTCTCATCGTACTGGGCATTCTGGGGATCCTGCTGGCCCTGGCGGCACCAAGCCTGACCAACTACGTGCAACGCCTGCGCTTCAACGAAAGTGTGCGCACCTTCAGCGAGTCGCTTCTGCGGGCGCGTGACACCGCCACGCGGAGCAGCGTCGCGGTTGAGGTAGTCGCGGCAGGCGGCACGGTCACATGGTCGAACGCTGCGACTGGTGCGCAACTTGGTCGCAGCGAGATCCCGAACGGAGCCACCCTGGACTCCGACACGACCATCGAGTTCAGTGGACGAGGCCTGCCGGTCAGGCAGGTCGAGTTCGTGCTGAGTGACGCGAACCACTCCGGCAGTGTCTGGCTGCTGCCTACGGGGGCGATTCTGCGATGAAGAGACGGGCAGCGAACGGTTTCTCCCTGGTTGAGGTCATCGTTGCGATCGCGGTGCTGGGTGTGATTCTCGTGGCGGTTGGCGGCCTGATGACGGGGAACCTGACATTGCGCAGGTCCAGCAATCGCGCGACCGAAGCGATTCAGATCTCCAGCAGTTACCTGGAAGCCATCAAGCGTCACTGGACAGTGCTGGACAACTTCGTGAACGAATCGATGCCACCCGCCCCGGAAGACCCCCGGGCAGAGAACTACTGGTTCAGGGTTGACATCGTCTGTGTTGACCTGGACGGTACGGTCCTGAGCGTCTGCCCGCCCATTCCTGAACTGCGGCAAGTGAGAGTGACGGCTTACGAGACTGACTGGGAGGCCAATCCGGACGCGACCGTGCTCGAGTCAATAGTCACGCAGATTGGCCGCCCCTTCGATGCGCAGGGGTCTGAATGAAACGCGCGCTGCAGGCAGGCATCACGCTCATCGAGCTGCTGATCGGCATGGCCATCCTGGTGATACTGCTGGCGGTTGCCGGCTACACGCTTATCTCCACGGGACGCATCTCCAACCAGCAGGATCAGCTGATAACTGCCGCCGGCGACGCGCGCCTGGCACTGTTCCGCATGGGGGAGATAATCAGGCAGGCCGGCTACATCTACCCGCCCGGCGTGACCATCAGCGTAGCCGGCCACGGAACCTTCGAAACGGGAACCTCAGCCCTGGCGATGCTGGTGCCCGCCAACACCACCTACTGCCGGCTGACCACCAGCACCTATTGCGGCTTCCTGTACGCGACAGTCGACCGCGACCAGTTCGTACCGCCGCTGGCCGACAGTGGCGCCACTGACCTGGCGCTGGCGGAGATCCGGGTGGAGGGCATTGACTGGGGCAGGAACGCCGTTCCGGCATTGTCACTCACCAGCTGGTCCAACGGAGACATCGGCTTGCTTGCCGATGGGGTTGACAGTGCCCGCACCAACCTGGGCGGCAACGTCTTCGTGTCCACGCTGCAGGCGATTTACGATGACTCCACAGAGTTCCGATACGACATCAGCAGCGTCGGCGTCCGCTCCCTGCTGAACGGTGCGGACGTGGTGGTGAGCCTGCGCCGCAATGCCGTCGCAGGTGACGCCACCTCCGAACAGCGGGTTGAGATCTTCACCCGGGCAGTGCCCCGGAGTGCACCACCCAACCCGAACTGAAGCAGACGCAACATTCTGTGAGACATGAGCAGGTTGCCGTTCAGGAATCGTGCATATCATTGGTTGTGTGTTGGAAACGGCTTCGCTACAGTGCTCAACAGGGATTCACCCTGATTGAGATCCTGGTTGTGATCGCCGTGCTGGCGATCCTGCTGGCCATCGCCATTCCCAACCTCCGCACACCTGCCGTTCAACTCGCCGCGGATGCCACGCAGTCGTATCTGCAGCAGACGAGGTTCGACGCCATCCGCCTCAATCGGCCCGTCATGCTCAGGGTCGCTGACGCGGGAAGCAGCCTGGAAGCGGCCGAACTGACCAGCAGTGCCACGCTTGCCTGCGTCAGCAGCGCCAGCTCATCCTCGAGATTGCAGCTTGCCGACTTCCGTCAGGTGACCCTCCGCGAGCAGGGCAACCTGTTCATCTGGCTGCCGAACGGTCAGGTACGAAGCTGCAGCGGCCAGCCGCTGGCCGCGGACCTGGCGCTCACCCTTGAAGACGGAAGCCGCAACCGGCAGGTAATAGTCACGCCCGGAGGCGGGGTGACCCAGCGATGATCAGGCCTCAGGGCCTCACCCTGGTAGAAGTGCTGATCGCCATCCTCATCCTGGCGGTCGGAGTGCTGGGCGCCATGCTCATGCAGACGACCGGTTTGCGGGCCACCAGGACATCGCAGGTCGTTCAGTCACTGAACTCTGACGCCCGCAGTCAGATCGACCTGATGCGGTTGCGGCTGGCCACGGAAGTGTGGACGCAACCGATGACGGGTGGCTGTGACATCACGGGCTCCAGTACCTGCAGCGTGGAGATCCGGCCATGCATCGTGACCGGCGGTCAGCTCGACTGCAACGGGTCCAGCGTCAGCCAGCCAGCCGCTCACGCCGTAACCGTCAACGTGAGTCAACAGGAACACTCACTGGAACTGAGCACCATCGTCCTGGCTGCAGGTGATTGAAGTGAGACGAAGAACCGGAGGTTTCACGCTGGTGGAACTGCTCGTGGCCGCGGCAGTTCTGATGCTGCTTCTCGGCGTCCTGGGTGCCCTGCTGCTGAGTACGCGGCGGGCCTACCAGACCAACCAGGCCACGTCAGCAAGCGCGGGACAGGTCCGCAGCGCCATCGAATTCATCGAGTACGACGTTTCACTGGCCGGTTACGGCATCCAGTCCGGGCCGGCGATCACGGCCGAGTCATGCGCGGGCAGCAGCTGCAACCCCGAGGGCGTAACCGGTAACGTGCTCGCAAACCTGAGCGTCAACTATGTCGAAGACAGATTCACCGCAACGGGGGAGACAGAGATGTCGGTTGTGTATGTCGTGCAGGACGGTCACCTGGTCCGCTGCCTGAACCCGGTGACAGAGTGCAGCCTGGACAGCGGCAGCGCCATAGCTGCAGGTGTCGTGGCACTGGAAGTGAGCAACTGGCGCACTTCCAGCGGGGGCACTGCAGAGGCCCTCCCGAGCGATGTTTCAGGCGTCGATCTGGAGTTGCATTACCGGCAGGCAGACGGGATCAGGTCTGAGCGCTTCAGCGTGGCACTGCTCAATCCACAGGGGGTGGCGCGCTGATGGCCCGATCCGTGAACGGCATAGCGCTCATCTCCGTGCTGCTGGTACTGCTGGCTGTGCTGGTGCTGGGCATCGCCACACTTATGCTCACCCAGGGCAACCTGCTGATAAGTCAGAACCTGGTGGGCACCTCCATCGCCAGGACCAACGCCGAGGCCGGCATAGACGCCACGGTTGCAGTGATGCGTGCCGACTACGAGGCCACGCGAGAACTGCCAATACATGTGACCGCGGCGCCAACGGTCCAACTGCAGTCCGCGGAACCTCAGTACGAGTTTGCCCAGCCCCCTGCGTGGGACGGTAACCGCGTCACACTGCTGGTCGCTGGCTTCGGACCGCGTGACGCCGAGTTCGTCTCGCAGGCGGTAGTTGAGTTCGGGCAGCTGGAGCAGTCTGGCGGCAGTCCCTACACCGGTGCGATCATCGGCTGTCAGGCGCTGCATGTGGTGGGGGGCGGCACCATCGACAGTTTCGACTCACGACGCGGCATCTACCAGGATGGCAACATCGGGAGCAGTGCTCACGTGCGCACGGTGGAAGCCGGTGCCATGATCACGCTTGACGGAGGAACCAGGATTGCGGGCGATGTCCACTCAACCGGTGGCGTCAGCGTGATCCAGGGAGCAGCTGTGACCGGTGACATCAATGCCAGTGGTACCGTCACCCTGGGCTCGGGCGGTCAGACGATCGGTGGCAACGTAAGGACCACCGGTGACGTGAACCTCACCAACACCACCACCGTGCGTGGCAGTCTTTCCGCGAACGGCCGGGTGCGCTTCACCAACGGTGCGCGGATCGGAGGCAACGCCTCCGCAGGCGGCGACATACTGTTCGATCATTCGAACGCACGCGTGGACGGCAACGCAACCGCGGGCGGCATCATCCGCGAGTTCGACGCCCACGGCCGCAATCACGTGGGCGGAGCCACACAGCCGGGCGCCACTCCCGTGGTGAACCAGCCGGTGCCGACAGAAGCATGCGATCCCCTGGGCATCGACGACGTGATGTCCGCCTTCGACGACATCCCGGCGAGTCACGCCATCCGAACCGGCTATCCGCGCAACAGCTGGACGGTCACGCCACAAGCCATCACGCACTATGACGAGACATGGAACGTGAACGCGGAAACCCAGAGCGGCATCGTGGCGCATCAGGTTGAGCTGTTCGGTCGGGACACCACCCTCTACAAGGTGGATGCCATTGAGCTGGGCAATGGCCATATCCGCGTGAGCGGTGGCGACGTGGTCATATACGTGACAGGGTCAGCCAACCTGGGGACTGGTGGGGGCAGAGGCATCGTAATCGACCCGGGAAGCTCACTCACACTGCTTGTGGAAGGACGCACGCACATCGCCAGTGCGGTCAGGATGCAGAACACGCTGCCGGTCAACAGCCAGGGTGTGCCCACTTTCTCGATCTACTCGAACGTACGCCAGTCCGCACTTTCCGGCTGGCCCCCGGACGGGGTAAGTGTCAGCGGCAGCGCCCAGCTGACCGCGGCGATATACGCACCGTACGCGGACGTGGGCATCACCGCCGGCGGCGGCTTCTACGGGGCCGCGCGCGGACGCACTGTCCGGGTAACCGGCGGTGCCGGCTTCCACTTTGACGAGGCGCTTGCCGAGATCGACATGGGTGCCGGTGACTCCAGCAGCGGCGAAGCCGGGGTGCGCATAATCTCGCGCCGCTAGCTGGCGGGCGGGTGGCCAGCGCTGCCATCCCGTGAGGGCTGCGCCAATGCCCACATCTCGGCCGCTGACAGGGCCCTGCGCCAGACGCCTAGCCCGCCGATCAGACCGGTGAAGAAGTTGCCCATCTCGCCACCACGGTGAACCGCACCGACTGTAAAGTCCGAACCGTCCACGCCGCCATCATGCAGCCCGCCAGGCAGCAGGTATGGGTTCACGGTGGGCTGCTCCTCCAGCAGCCCGTCAAGCCAGGCTGCGGCCTGCTGGCCGTCATAACTCAGTCCCACGCAATGCCACCCTTCCCAACCGACCGGCGTGCGGCTGTACGCCACATCCATGCAGTAGCGATAACCGGGCGTGGGACCACCACCGGATGACACGTGCGCAGAGACCTTGTGCTCCTGCCCGTAAGCCGGGATGTCCAGGAACAGACCGTACTGCCTGCCCCGGTTCGTTTCGTTCCACTGGCCGGCGATGAACTCGCACTGGCGGTGCGACTTGCGGGCGCGCCGGATCCAGGCCACCACCGTGACGGCCTGCCCCGGTCCGTGCACGTCCAGCTGCGGGCAATCGGCCCGCGCGATGCTGAAGTACTGGCCTTCCTTCAGGTAGGCAGCCCGCGGGCCCCACGGGTTGCCACTGCTGCTGACGGTGGCGATGCTGCCGGCAGCCTCGCCAAGCCGGTACGGCTCGCCGAGGCGGGAGACCCGGTCCCCCTTAGCCTCCTGGAAATCCCAGAACGCCACCAGTCCCGGAAAATCCTGCGGCTCAGCGGGAATGCGGTAGTGCGGCAATGGCGTGACGGGCGTACTCCTGGCGGCAGTCATGAGCTGAGCCTAACCCCGGGCAGCCCGGCAAGTGACGGCAGCAGCGGCTGAACCCGCCTGCTGTGGCAGAATGTAACGGGGGCAAGATTCCGGCAATTGAACATTTCAGGGAAGGTGGCATGCAGCAGCGGCAAACAGCCGAGGCCAGGCTGGTACGGCAACTTACGGAGGCGCAGGGGCTCGAGTACGAGACCGCGTCCGGCTACCTTGCTGCCGCGGAGGCCGCCATGTCACTGGCCTCTGCAGAGGGAGTGCCACTGAACCTGCGGGTGATGGCCCTGAGTGAACACGGCAACGCCCTGCGGGTGAACGGTCAGCTCGCCGGTGCCATCGCCGCTCTTGATGAAGCCATCGTCTCCGCCGCTGAGCTTGAGCCGGGTAGGGAGCGCGACTCCGCCCTGGGTACGGCTCACCTGCGGATGGCCATCGTTTATGACGTGAATGACTCGATCTCCGCCGGTCTGGAGCACCTGCAGGTCGCTACTGCGCACTTCGAGAACATCTTCGACGAAGCGGCGCTCGCCAAGGCCCAACTGGTGCGTGGCGCCCTGTACCTGCGGATTGACGACTTTGAGCATTCCGAAGTGTGCTTCCGGCGCAGCCTCGAGTACTACCGGCGTAGCGGCGAACGTGACCGGATCGGCAGCACCCTGTCCAACCTCAGCGTGGTGCTGCGGCTGATGGGCCGCTACAAGGAAGCGGTGGCATCCGGTCGGGAGGCTGCCGGCATGGCAACCAGTCTGCTGCTCAGAACCACCTCGATGGGCAACGTCGCTTCCGCACTCGCAGCCGACGGCCGGTTGGAGGAAGCCCGTTCCATCGCCGAGGAGGTCATGGCCCTGCTCCAGGAACTCGGCGATCCCAACTACGTCATCGAGTACAGGCGCTCTCTCGCCTGGATCCTGCAGGCCCAGGGTGAACTCGAGGCCGCCCGGGACATGCTTACTGAAGCACTGCAACTGGCTGAGGAGATGGGCTATCACCGTGACGCCGTACAGTGCCGGGGACCGCTGGCAGAGATTCACCGTGACCTGGGCGAATTCGAGCTCGCCTACCAGCACCTGGAGATCTTCCACCAGGAGACTCTGGCTGACAACCGCAAGAAGACGGCCAACCAGATGGAAGTGCAGAAGTGGCGCCTGGAGCTTGAGAATGCCCGGGTGCAGGCGGACCGGGAACGTGAACGCCGCCGTCACCTGGCGGAGTCCCTGGCGGAACTCAACGACATGCACGAAAAGCTGGCGGCCCACGCGGTGCAGCTCGAGTGGAGCAGTCACCGGGATGCACTCACGGAACTGGCCAACCGCCGTTACTTTGATGAACGCCTGGCCCGCGAGGCGGAGCGCAGCATCGACTTCGATGAGGGCGTATCGCTGCTGATGATCGACCTTGACGATTTCAAGAGCATCAACGACCGCTTCGGCCACATAACTGGAGATGAGGTTCTGCGGACTTCGGCGCGCCTCCTGGAAGCAGGCACCAGGCGCTCTGACCTGTGCGCCAGGCTGGGCGGCGAGGAGTTTGCGGTGCTGTTGACCAGTGACGTTGAGCCGCTGGAGCTCAAGCACCTGTCCGAGCAGCTCCGCAAGGCGTTCGAGGACCACGATTGGCAGTCACTTGCGGATGGCCTGCAGGTGACCATCAGCATCGGTGCCGCCTGCCTCACTGAAGTGGAGCACGACCCGCTGAAACTTCTGAAGCTGGCGGACCGGCGGCTCTATGCCGCCAAGCGGGCCGGCCGCAACCAGGTTGTGACCAGCCTGCCCCAGAACATTCAGTCCCGGTAGAGGATCCTGCGGCCCAGGTGCACCCCGTAGACGGAGTTGTCCGGCTTGCGCAGGATCGGAACGTAGCGATTCTGGTCATCACCGACGATCGCCAGTTCATCCTTTGACACCAGGAATGCCGCATGGCGTTCGTTCTTCTGGCCTTCAAGCACGTGCAGCGTGCCGTCCGGGTCACGCCTGACGCTGAGCGTGCCCCAGGGCTCGCCTGAGCGGTAATCACCAAGAATCCGGTCGGCCTCGGCCGCGGGCACCTGGCCGGGCCCGGGCGCGTAGCGCTGCTGGCCGGGCGGCAGGCCCATCACGGTGTTGATGGCTGCCTGCCAGATCAGGTCTGCCGGTTGCTCTTCCAGATTGGTCAGTACCACCGCGCCCACCCCGAGTTCGGGAACGAAGCCCATGTGGCTGGACACGCCCTTGAGGCGACCGCCATGACCGATGAATGTGACGCCCTGCGGGTGCGGACTCACGGTCAGTCCGTAACCGTAACTTGATGCCGGTCCACACCAGACGAGCGGGCTGCGCATCTCTGAAAGCAGCTGATCGGCTATGCCCAGCTGGCTGCCGTCACCCCGCAGCAGAAAACGCACATGCCGGGTCAGGTCACTGCTCGTGGAGCGCAGGAAGCCCGCCCCCGCCAGCGGCTTGGAGTCATGCCATTTCGGTGAGGCGATGATGCTGCCGTCCGGAGCCCTGGCATAGAGCATGGTGGCGTTCGCATCGGCCAGCACGCGGGCCAGGTCGAAGGTGGTGCGGTCCATGCCCAGTGGCGTCAGGATGTTCCGGTCAACGTAGTCCTCGAACTCACTGTCGCTGGCCCGGGCCACGATCTCGCCCAGCAGGCCCCAGGCATCGTTCTGGTAGCAGAACAGCCCACCTGGCTCCTCGACCCGGGCATCCTGGTTCAGGAACTCGATGATCTCCAGGATGGTGCCGGCGGGCCGCAGCTCACTGGCGGGTGGTGTGGGGTCGAACGCCTCGGTAGGGTCACCGCGTCCGCTTTCCGCCATGGCATGCACCAGGGTGGGCAGTGCGGGAAGCCCGCTCGTCTGCGTGAGAAGCTGCCGGATGGTGGGCGGCGTGCGTCCTCGCCACAGGCTCAGTTCGGGCAGCCAGTGGTCGATGGCGTCGTCAAGCCTTAGTGCACCGCTGGTGGCCGCGTGCAGCACGGCCAGTGCCGTGAATGACTTGCTGATGCTGGCGATTCCGAAGATGGTGTCAGAGTTCACCGGCAACTGCTGCTCCAGGTTGCGGAAACCGTACCCCTTCTCGAACAGCACTTCGTTCAGGCTGAAAACGCGCAGGGCGATCCCCGGGATGGCGCGTCGCTGCTGCAACTGGGTCAGCCAGGAATCGAGC
Organism: uncultured bacterium; assembly: GCA_964489965.1. Lineage (GTDB taxonomy): Bacteria > Deinococcota > Deinococci > Deinococcales > Trueperaceae > CALDPK01. The sequence continues at coordinate 6,403 of CAZBBU010000003.1, read as the reverse complement.
GCCTGCCAGTCAGGATTCGAGCTTTTCATGCTGCGCAGCGTATCAGGCTGGCAGGACGTGCAGGAGCATCAGCAGGAAGTGGCAGATGCTGCCGGCCAGCACGAAGAAGTGCCAAAGCTCGTGATAGCCGAAGATGCCGGGCCGGATGTCAGGCCAGCGGGTCGCGTATACGGCTGCGCCGACCGTGTAGAACAGACCGCCGGCGCCCAGCCACATGATGGCGCCAGGTCCCAGGGTTCCCAGCATCGGGCTTATGGCCATGACGGCCAGCCAGCCCATGAGAAGGTACAGGGCGGTT
>CAZBBU010000003.1:0-6095 GCA_964489965.1 uncultured bacterium | reverse complement strand
CAGAACACCTTGAAGGCGACGCCAGCCAGGGCCAGTGCCCAGATGCCGATGAACAGTCCCCAGGCCCAGCCGGGGTGTTCCGGGCGCAGCGAGACGAGCGTGATCGGTGTGTAGCAGCCGGCGATGTAAACGAAGATGGCTGCGTGGTCGAAGCGCCGGAGTGCGTACTCCCAGCGCTCTGAAGCGTGGAGCGTGTGCAGCAGCGTGCTGGCTGCGAATAGCACGATGGCGCTGGCACCGTAGATGGCGAAGCTGGTTACGCGCCAGGTCTCACCGGCGCTGAGCACAAGCAGCACCACCGTGGCGGCGATTCCCAGGAACACGCCAGCCAGATGCGAGAAACCGTTGACCGGTTCCTTGACGAAACGCCGCAGGGCGGCGTGCGCCCGTGGTTCAGAATGCAGTGCCAAAATTAGCCTCCACTGCAACTCTAGTACCTGAACGTGAGCGGCGCTGTAGTAAATTGAAGGGAGTGATCAACCGTGGCCACTTGCTCATTGCCCTGAGGGCGGGTTTTGTGGCCCACCAGGTGGCGGCGTTGCTGGTAGTCTTCACACTCGCGCCCTGGTACGCCGCGCACAGCGAGTTTCCGGGCCACGAACACCCGCCGGGCACCGAGGAACACGTCCACGGCCTGGAGCAGGTGATCGGCTGGTTGACGCTGCTCACGGTGCTGGTTGTGGTCATGGCCAGCCAGCAGCGGTTGCTGGAACGCGCCGTCCGACCGTCCGTCTGGCATGAGCAGCTGAGGCAGTCGCGCAGCAACGCGCAGCGGGCGCCGCCTGCAGCGCCTGTTCTGTCTTGCTGCTGACCTGACGTTCAAAGTGATTTCAGACTGAATTGGAGCGATTCTTGCGTACTGACTGGGGTCCCGTTTGACGGCCCTGCTCAAAGGTGTGCTGCTCCTGGGTGCCACCTTGTTGTTCGGATCCGTGCTGCTGCAGCACTGGCTGCGGATGGGCCGTCCTGCTGCCCGCCTGTTGGCGGTCGTCGCGGCGCTGCTGCTGGTCGGTGGCTCGCTTCTGGACATCCAGTTGATCCTGGCGAGCCTGCCGGTCGACCTCGACGTGTGGAGCTACCTGACCCGGACCCGACACGGGCTGGCGGTGCGCTGGCGCGTGGTCGTGGCGGCAGTGTTGCTGGTTCTGAGCTTCCTGCCACGCTTCCGCTGGTTGCCGGCACTGCAGCTGCCAGGCTGGCTGCTGCTGCTGTTCACCTTCAGCTACACGAGTCACGCTGCTGCCATGGCCGGAGGCTGGGCCCTGGTCACCGACTGGCTGCACTTCGTGGCCGCGGGCGTGTGGTCCGGCGTGATCCTGGCGGTGCTGGTGGTTGGTGAGCTGTGGCTGCCCGTCAGACGGCAGCAGTTGCTCGCAGCCATGCGCACCGTGTCAGCCGCCGGGCTGGCCAGCGTACTGGTCGTGGCGCTGACAGGCAGCGTTTCCTCCCTGTTCCATCTGGCTGAACCGGAACGATTCTTCGGTTCCGATTACTCCTGGGCGCTGCTGCTGAAACTCGTGCTGGTGGCGTTGACCGTGCTTCTGGCCGCGCTCAACCGCTTCCGATTCCTGCCGCAGCTCGAGGCCGGCAGGCCCGCCGGCCTGCGGCGTGCCCTGATCATTGAAGCAGTTCTGCTGGTGGCGGTGTTCATGGCCACCGGACTGCTGACCACAAGCTCACTCCCGCACGGCCAGGATTTCCCTGGCGTGCTCGAGAACTTTACCCGTTTACTTGATTTCCTGAGGAGATGAACATGAAGATTGCCAAGTCCCTGATTGCCGCGCTCGTTCTGCTTGCCGGTGCCGCCTTCGCCCACCAGTCGATCGAAGTGGGCTCGCACCGCGTCATCGCCGGCTACCTTGTCAACCCTGCCTACACGGGTCAGTTGAACGGGCTGGACCTGATGGTGCGCGACGCCGAAGGTGAACTGGTTCCCAACCTGGAACAGGCGCTGACCGTGGTGCTTATTGCGCCCGGCGGCGCCGAACTCGAGTTGACCGTCCGGGAAGGCTCAGAGCCCGGCCGCTACACAGCTGACTTCATCCCGACCGTCGCCGGCAACTACATGTTCCGCATCAGCGGCTTCATCGGCGACGTTGAGTTCGAGGAACTGTTCGATCACGTGGCGCACAGCGAACCGCCCGTGATGGATGCCGCGGACATCAGCCTGCCGTGACGCGGGTCTTGTGGCTGAGCGTCCTGCTCGCCCTGGGCGTGGCGTTCGCGCATGCTGACCTGACGAGCTCCGAGCCGGCGGCCAACGCCGTGCTGGCTGAAGCGCCTGCTGCGGTGTTGCTTGAGTTCACCGAGCCGGTCGAGACCATGTTCTCTGTCTTCAAGGTGTACCGCCTCGAAGCGGACGTGGACCTCAGTGCGGATAACGCGCAGCAGCGACTGGCTGGTCTGGCCGGGGCGCTGGTGAACGAGGTCCTGGATCTGCGCGAGGACGACGCGGCGCGCCTGGATACTGAAGTGCTGCCTGCAGGGGGGACGGCCAAACAGGTGAGCCTGACCCTGGCCGCTGACCTGCCTGCGGGTCACTACGTGGTCATGTGGCGCGTGCTCTCGGTTGACACACACGTGACGGAAGGCTTCTTCGCTTTCTCGGTTGAGTAGGCTGAAGCCTCTGTAGTTCTTCTTCCAGTTCCGGTTCATGTCTGGCCCTATGGTTTGGCATGAACCGGAACATCGGTGACGTGCTGCAGCACCTGCCGCATGAACTGTCTGTGGATCAGGCTCTGCTGGCGAACTGCCTGGCAGCGCTGCAGGAGTGCGCCAGCGTCTGCAACATCTGCGCCGACGCCTGCCTGCATGAACGGCAGGTGCACGAGCTGCGCAGCTGCATCGCCCTGAACCATGACTGCGTGGCGGTCTGCCTGGCTACGGCCCAGTTGCTGGGGCGTCAGGGTTCCATGTCAGCTGAGCTCCTGAGTGGGCAGCTCAGGGCGTGTGCCAGTACCTGTTACGCCTGCAGTCAGGAGTGCAGCCGGCACGCGGCCCATATGGAGCACTGCCGGATCTGCGCTGACGTGTGCCGCGAGTGCGCCAATGCCTGTGAGCAGTTGCTGGATGCCGTGCAGGGGTGACATTGCTTTAGAAACACAGCGAGCGGGCTCACCCAAGTTGCCTCAATAGTAATGGCGGGCTGTGGTTAGCCCGCCATCTTCATGATTGCAATGACGTGTGACTAGGTCAGGTAGCTGCAGTTACTACGCACGACTACGCCGTTCTGTTCCAGATACCCGGTGTTCCCCGAGGCATGCCATGTGAATTCGCTGTTCCGATAAATCCACTCTCCACCCGTGGTTATGGACCGGGTCAGATTCTGCCAATCACCGTAGAAGACCTGTACAGAGTCAGTACTCGTATAGCGGACTTGCAGCCTGGCGTTTGAGCACAAGTAAATGAGGGTCTCATTCAGCGGGTAACTGGGAACCGGGTGGCTCGGTGTCGGCGTTGGCCGAGTTGTCACAGGAGTTGGAGAAGTATTCGCTGTGCCATGAGGATCAGGCGTGACTGTAAGTGTGCAACCGGCGACAATCAAGGTTGTGAGCAGCGCGGCGGTGATAGACATTACTCGTTTAAGCATTCAGGACTCCAATTCTTGAACTTGCAATAACTGAACAAGGCGCGATTAGGAAGTGGTGCAACCGCCCCAAACTGGCAGCTCGTAGTCATAGTTGAATATCCAGCCAGTATCCGTCACGACCCTGTACGTTACGAGAGTAGTGCCAGACCGTGCCTCAGGATCGTTAGGAACAATGACAATCGCACTTGTATCAAGTTCCGTGGATTCGAGATTAAGAGGCGAGGTATACGGTGCAAATGTATGGGTAACGGTTCCCTGATTGCCATCAAACGGCACTTGGGCTGCTTGGGTAATTACAGTCACGTCATATGAGTCGTTTGCTCCCTTGCCTGTGAAGATCTGCTGAACTTCCACGAGGTCATTCCGATCAGGCATACGGAACTTGAACGTAATAGTGTTGGAGAAGTTCTCACAGATTACGTATTCTCCCGGTGCGGTCTCCCAATCTGCGGTGACGCTCGGCGTGTGCACGAGAAATCCACCACCGGTAGGGCTGCAGCCTGCCACCACCACTGAAATGGTAAGCAACGCCAAAATCGCTAGGCTTTGTCTGAAGTTTTTCATACATCACATCCTAGATGATTGGAATGCCTGTGATTATGTGTAGGCTCACAGGTTGGTTCAGATTCCGTTAATCTTGCGACGCGTCACACGCGCTCAATCGCCGGCCTGCTCCTCGTCAGTCAGCCTGATGAGAAGGTAGGGAATGGTGGCGCGGCGCAATGCACCTTCGGCAACGGAGCCGAACATCCAGCGATTGAAGCCGCTGCGACCGTGCGTGGCCATGACCACCAGGTCGTACTCGCCTTCCGCGGCGTTGATGGCATCAGCCGGATTGCGGTCCTCCACCAGGTGCGTGTTGTAGGTCACGCCGGCGGCCTCGGCCATGCTGGCGCCCCGCTGCAGTGCCGCGTTGCCGGCATCACGCAGATCATCGTAAAGCTGCGGCAGGTAGCTGATGGATTCCGGCGTCTGGTACAGCGCCATCGGGCTTTCAAGCACGTACATGAAGGAGACGCGGGAGCCAAGCGCGCTGGCCAGTTCAAGGCCCTGGCGGATGGCTTCCTCACTGCCGGCACTTCCGTCGGTGGGTAACAGGATGCGATCGTACATGACAACCTCCTAATTTCTCCCGCCGGACACGTCAACCGCCGTTTCAGCGGCCCGGCCAGGTCCGGCGCTGGCCGCTATGGCAAGCATAGCAGCGGCCGGTGGCTTCCAAACAGGGACTGGAGTCCGGATTGGTGTCCGCCAACTGTATATCCCAGCCCGGGCGCGCTACACGGGGGCGCCCCAGGCCACGCTTATAGTTGGAACCTACGCCTGGGAGACAACATTCACGCAGGCGATCAAGCGGAGGCAAGATGCGCAACTTCAGAAGACTAGTCAAACTGGCCGCCCTGGGCCTGTTCCTGCTCGCCCCGGTGGGCCTGGCCCAGACCCTGACCATGGCCCAGACGTCCAACCCGGTGACGCTTGACCCCAACCGCACGTTCAACGGGCTGTCCTTCTCGATCACCAACCAGGTGTATGAGAACCTGGTGTACTTCGGCAGTGACGGCGTGATCCAGCCGCGCCTGGCCGAGTCCTGGGAGTTCGTTGAACCGAACGTCCTGGAGCTCACCATCCGTGAAGGCGTGACGTTCCACGACGGAACGCCGCTCGATGCCGAGGCGGTCGTCGCCTCGCTGGAGCACTTCCTGGATCCGGAAGCGACCAACCCCGGGCGCTTCGTCCTCAGCCGCCTCAGCGAAGTGCGCGCCACTGATGACGGCAAGGTGCAGCTGGTGACCGAAACTCCCTTCGCCCCGCTGCTGGCACACCTGGCCCACCCTGTCGCCGCCATCGTGCAGGCCGAACATGGCGCTGACCTGGACCGCAATCCCGTGGGCACCGGACCGTTCCGCTTCGTCTCCTGGGAGCAGGACGCCCAGGTTGTCCTCGAAGCCAACCCCGATTACTGGGGCGGCGAGCCGGCCATCAAGGAAGTCGTCACCCGCATCATCCCCGACGTCGCAACCATCCTGGTTGAACTGCGCAGCGGCGGTGTGGACGCCTACTACGGCATCCCGGCGGACAGCTTCGAGTCCATCGCCAGCGCGCCCGGCCTTGAGGCCGTCAGCTTCCTGGGCTGGGGCAGCAACTACGTTGGCTTCAACGTGCAGAGCCCGAAGCTGGCCGACGTGCGCGTGCGCCAGGCCATCGCCCACGTGATCGACAAGGAACTCATCGGTGACATCGTCAACGGCCTGCCGGCAGTCGCGGCCATTCCGCCGACCGTCGCCTACGCAGCCACGGACCTCGAGGAGCCGTACCCTTACGACCCCGAGCGCGCCCGCGAGCTGCTGGCCGAGGCCGGCGTCAGCGACCTGAGCCTGCGCATCGACGTGTACACCGATCCCACCCTGGAGACGATCGCCCAGATCCTGCAGGCTGAACTGGCCGGCATCGGCATCGACCTTGAGATCCGTACGCAGCCGTACGCCGCCTATGCCGAGGCCGTGCT
>CAZBBU010000002.1:0-22905 GCA_964489965.1 uncultured bacterium | reverse complement strand
GGTTGGCCACCAGCTTGGCGGTGATGGGCTCACGCGCCTGCACCTTCTTGTCCTGCCGCGCGTAACCGAAGTAGGGAATCACGGCGTTGATCCGCCAGGCTGATGCGCGACGCAGCGCGTCTGCCATGACCAGGATCTCCATGAGGTTGTGGTTCACCGGCGCCGCCGTCGACTGAATCATGAAGCAGTCGGCGCCGCGCACTGACTCGTCGATCGCGATGCGGGTCTCACCGTCCGGGAACTGCGACACGGTGCCGTGAGTCAGTTCTATGCCCAGCCTCTCGGCGACTGAGCGGGCCAACCGGGGCGTGCCGGTGCCACTGAAGAGCTTTATTTCGTCGCCTGTCATGCGGGTTTGTCGTGGTGGGTCTGCTGGTACGTCTGCGGCTGGGGAGCTGGCATGGCGTGAGTATACCCCTGCCAGGCTGCCGGTAACGACATGAAAACAGGCGACCGGCCAAGCGGCCGGTCGCCCTGCTGAGAAAGCTCCTGGCGGATGCCTATCTGGCGTATTCCACGGCGCGTGATTCGCGCACGACGGTCACCTGCACCTGCCCGGGGTACTCCATGTCCTGTTCGATACGGTTGGCGATGTCACGGGCCAGAAGGATGGCCGCGTCGTCATCCACCCTGTCCGGCTCCACGATGATGCGGATCTCGCGGCCTGCCTGAATGGCGTAGCTCTTCTCCACACCCGGGAAGCTGGTGGCGATGGCCTCCAGTCCCTCAAGCCGCTTCAGGTAGCTCTCCAGGCTCTCGCGGCGCGCGCCGGGCCTGGCGGCTGAGATGGCGTCCGCGGCGTGCACCAGCACCGGGTAGAGCGTCTCGGCCCTGTCGACGTCGTGGTGGTTGAGGATGGCGTCGATCACTTCCGCCGGTTCGCCGAAGCGGCGTGCCAGGTTGGCGCCGATTTCCGTGTGGGTTCCCTCGATCTCGCGGTCGATGGACTTGCCGACGTCGTGCAGCAGCCCGGCGCGGCGTGCCAGCGCCTCGTCGATGCCCAGTTCCGCAGCGATGATGCCGCACAGGTGCGCCACCTGGACGCTGTGACGCAGGACGTTCTGTCCGTAAGAGGTGCGGAAGTGCATGCGGCCCAGAAGCTGCAGCATGCCCGGCTTGATGCCGACCACGTTGGCTTCGAGCGCCGCCTCATCGCCCCGGTCCCTGATGTAGCCCTGCATGTCCTGCTGGGCCTTGGATACGACTTCTTCTATGCGGGCGGGGTGGATGCGACCGTCACTGACCAGTTCCGCCAGTGCCAGCTTGGCCACCTCACGCCGCAACGGGTTGAAGCTGGACAGCAGCACCGCTTCGGGCGTGTCATCGATGATCAGGTCAACGCCTGTCAGGCTTTCAAAAGCTCTGATGTTGCGGCCCTCGCGGCCGATGATCCGGCCCTTCATGTTGTCACTGGGAATCGGCACCACGGACACGGAGATTGCAGCGGACACCTCGGAGGCACTGCGCTGGATGGCCTGGGCGATGATGTCGAAGCTGCGGCGCCGTGACTCGGAATCGGCCTGCTCCAGGCTGGCGCGCACGCGCACCGCCTTCTCGCGCTCAAGCTCCTGATCCAGCTGCGCCAGAATCATCTCAGTAGCCTGCTCACGGCTGAGTTGCGCCACGCTGTAGAGTTCCTGGCGCACCTGCTGAAGTCCCTGTTCCAGTTCGGCCTCACGCTGCTTGAGCCGCTCGGCGGTCTCGTCCAGCCGGCTTTCCACCTCATCGAGCCGCAGCGCCCTCGCGTCCTGCTGTTCGCCACGCCGGTTCAGCCGGTCTTCGTTCTGCTCCAGCTTCTCGCGGTCACGGCGGAGTTCCTCGCGGGCCTCGCGCTGCTCAACGCGTTCACGCTGAATGTCCTCGCGCGCGCGCTCCACTTCCATCTGCACCTGCTGGCGCATGCGCTCGAGTTCCTGGTCAAGCTGCTGCCGGGTCCGCAGTTCCTCTTCGGCCGCGCGGCTGCGTTCGCGTTCCAGCAGCTGACGCGCGTCCTTCTCGGCAGACTCGAGGGTGCGGCGGGCCTCTTCCTCGCTTCTGGCGATGATGCTTTCGGCCTCACGACCGGCCTGCTCCAGCAGCTCCCTGTCACGGCCACTGCTGGCCTGCCGGCCAACGTACCAGCCTGCGAAGGCAGCTGCGGCGATCAGGACCAGCCAGATTACCCAGCTCATGCCCGTCCCGCGCCATTGGTTCGCCGTGACCGTTTGTCGCCGGCGATAGGGTCAGTGTCAGTCAAGTTCATGGCAGCCTCCGTTCCCGAGGGCGCGAGCGGCGCCGGGAACCTTATTTATTGTCAGCAGGCAATGCTGGGCGGAGACTAGACCAGGCGAGGTGCAAGGCGGCGATCATGACTCGCTCACGCCGCCAGCCGGCATCAGTGTGGGGCAACTCCAGTCGCTTGACCACCGGGTCGGAATCGGAGGTCAGGGCGATGAAAACCTCGGTGACGCCAGCCAACTCGACAGATCCTCCGGCCGGAACCGCCACATGGGTGGACAGGCCGAAATCCGCAGTGAAGGTCTCCCGGGCTGCATCCGCCATCAGAACGGCGAGCCGTCCCCCTGCTGAACCATGTTCGGCTGGCCGAGGCATACCGAGTATTCCCATCGCCTGCGCCGCCCATGCTAACACGCCGCCACGGAACGCCACTTCCGCTGACATGGCGCCGGTCAGCGTCGCAGCGAGCAGTCCGCCGCCCGGACCTTCGGCGACAGCAATGCTCCGGCCCGTCTCCGCCAGCCTGCTGCTGATCAGGTCAGCCAGTTCGTCATCGTCATGGCCCCAGACGCTGGTGCCCAGAAGCTCACTTACCCGCCGCTCGACCGGTGCCGCCAACAGCCGGGCCTCCTCCCGGCTCGCGGCCTTGGAGGCCACCCGCACGTGCACGCCATCACGTTTGGCGTAAGTGGCCACACTGGGATTGGCGCCGTCCATGAACTTGGCCAGCAGGTCGGCGACATCTGATTCGCCGATTCCCGTGGTGCGGAAAGTGTGGCGGTAGAGTTCCTGACCGCCGGCCACCAGGCGCGGCACTACCTGTGAATGCCACATCGGTGTCAACTCACGTGGTGGACCAGGCAGCGCGACCACCAGCCTCTCGCGTCCGAACCGGTCCGAGCGGACGAACCAGCCGGGCGCCGTACCGTTGGGATTGGGCAGTGCCTCGGCACTGGGAATCAGCCAGGCCTGCTTCAGGTTGCGTTCCGGCATCGGCCGGCTTCGGCCTGTGAAATAGGCGCGCAGGTCCCGCTCAAGTCCGGCATCCACCTGCGGAGTCTCACCAAGTACGCGGGCGATGGTTTCCCGGGTCAGATCGTCATCCGTCGGCCCCAGGCCACCCGTCAGCACCACCAGGTCACTCCTGTTGAGCGCCTGCTCAAGTGCCTGCTCCAGGCGGCTGGCGTTGTCACCAACCCGCAGGCTCCAGTAGACGTCAATGCCCAGGCTGGCCAGTTCGCCGGCCAGAAAGGCGCTGTTCGTGTCGAGTACCTCACCGAGCAGCAGCTCGGTTCCCACTGTCAGAATCTCCGCACTCTGTACCGGCTTCACAGGCTGAGCCTAGCAGGCAGCGACCGCTCGGGCCCGGAACTCGCTTGTGCCGCTGCGCCGGGAGCGGCGGGTCGCTGGGCAAAAACCCCTGTGCCTCCGGGCAGTGGTACCGGGTGTGGCTGCAGGCCATCCATCCCGGTGCTAGCATCACCCACATGGACAAGCAGCTGTCAGGACCAACGGCCGGACACGCATGAGCAGGGCGGACACCAGGGGTGGACTCAGGGGTACCCGCTGGGAACAGCTTGCCGGCCGGAGCGTGCGCGACGAACTTCGCCACAACGTACGGCACAAGCTGAGCGCCTCGGAGCCGCTTTTCCCGGGCATAAGCGGCTACTCGGACTCGGTGATTCCGGCAGTGGTCAACGCATTGCTCAGCCGGCATGATTTCATCCTGCTGGGCCTGCGTGGTCAGGCCAAGACGCGTCTGCTCAGGCAGCTCACTGACCTTCTTGACCCGGAAGTTCCGGTCCTGGCAGGTACGGAACTCAATGATGACCCGTTCAGGCCACTCAGTGCCGCCGGCCGCGCAATCGTGGCTGAACAGGGTGATGACGCCGCCATCGAATGGTTGCCGGCTGACGCGCGCTACATCGAGAAACTGGCCACGCCGGACGTCACGGTGGCAGACCTGATCGGTGACCTGGACCCCATCAGGGCCGCCAGCCTGGGCACCAGGCTCGGTGACGAGCGGGCTGTGCATTACGGGCTGCTGCCGCGGGCCAACCGGGGCATATTCGCCATGAACGAACTGCCTGACCTGTCGGGCAAGGTGCAGGTTGCTCTCTTCAACATCCTGCAGGAAGGTGACGTGCAGATCCGCGGTTACCCTGTGCGGCTGCCCCTGGATCTGCTGCTGGTCTTCAGTGCCAACCCCGAGGACTACACTGCGCGCGGCAAGATCATCACTCCGCTGAAAGACCGCATCGGTTCCGAGATCCGCACGCACTATCCGGAAACGGTGGAAGCCGGCATGGAGATCACCGCACAGGAAGCCTGGACGGACCGGGGCGGCCCCGAGCCACTCCTGCCGGACTACATGCGTGAAGTCGTGGAGCGGGTGGCTTTCGAAGCCCGCTCGGACCAGCGCATTGACGCTCAATCAGGTGTTTCCCAGCGCCTTCCCATCACCCTGTTGGAACTGGTCGTATCGGCAGCTGAACAGCGTGCACTGTGGCTTGGTGAGGAGCGGCCCACTGTCCGGGCAGTGGACCTGCTGGCTGCACTGCCCGCCGTAACCGGCAAACTGGAACTGGACTTCGAAGGTGAAGTGAAGGGTGCGGAGGCGCTCGCACGTGAATTCGTCAGCAGGGCCATCGGCCGGGTGTTCCAGAGCCGCGTGCCGGCACACCTGTCCCAGGAAGTGGTGGATTGGTTCGAGCAGGACAACATCTTCCGGCTGCCATCCGGGGTGCGGACCTGCGATCTGACTGAGGTGGTCTCTGGCGTGCCGGGCCTGCTCAAGGCCGCCCGGACACTGGTGCGGCAAGAGTCCGCAGAGGCACTGGCAGCCGCTGCAGAATTCGTGCTTGAAGGGCTCCACGCCGGCAGGCGCATCGGCCGAAGTGAAGAACACGGTTATACCGCTGCGGAACCGGAACCGGTGGCTGAGCGGACCCAGCGCGGCTGGAACTGAGGCGCGGTCGGTGCGGCAGGTACGCTACAGCCGTTACGAGGGTCCCGCTGACGATGTGGACCTCGAGGACCTGGTGCGCGAACTGCGGAATCACCTGCTGGAATCCGGCTTCAACAACAGTCCCTGGGACCCGGACCCACAGGCGGGCCGGAACCTGGAAGACCTGCTCGTGGCCATCGCGGCTGCACTGGCTGCAGGCGGACTCGTGGAACGTGAGCTGGTCGACGAAGCCATGGACTCGGATGACTGGCTGGAATCCCGGCTCGGTCAACTGGCCCAGCGGCTGGCCGAGCGCCTGGCACAGGCCGGTTACGTCCGGATCGGCCAGGGGGGTGACTCCGGTTCCGATGAGGCCGGGGAGCTGCAGTTTGATCTGACCGCCAAGACGGTTGATTACCTGGGCAGCAGTGCCCTCAAGGAGATCATGGGCCTCAAGTCCGGACGATTCAGTGGCGCGCACAGGACCCGGCAATCGGGCGCCGGAGTGGAGACCACGTCGGCAAGCAGACGGTACGAATTCGGTGACAGTCTGGGTCTGGATGCCACGGAAACACTGCGGAATGCCGCCAGGCGCGGCATCAGTGACGGCAGGCTGAAGGTACAGGCGGATGACCTGCATGTACTGGAAAGCGAGTTCACTACGAGCACCGCCACCGTACTGTTGCTGGACTGCAGCCACTCCATGATCCTTTACGGCGAGGACAGATTCACGCCGGGCAAGAAAGTGGCGCTTGCGCTCGCACATCTGATCCGTACCCAGTACCGTGGGGACACGCTGCGTTTCGTGCTGTTCCATGACTCAGCCGAGGAAGTCTCACTGCAGCAACTGGCCAGCATCCAGGTGGGTCCGTACCACACCAACACGGCCGAGGGATTGCGCCTGGCCAGGCGCCTGCTGCAAAGGCAAAGGTCTGACAGCCGCCAGATCATAATGATCACCGACGGAAAGCCGACGGCGATCACCCTGCCAGGAGGAAGGATCTACCGGAACGCCTACGGCCAGGACCGGCTGGTGCTGCAGGAAACGCTCAGCGAAGCTGCGGCCTGCAGACGCCAGGGAATCACCATCAACACCTTCATGCTCGCGCACGATCCCGCGCTGCTGGCCTTCGTGCGGCAGGTCACCGCCATGACGAAGGGACGCGCCTACCTGACCAGCGCAGCTGAAGTAGGGCAGTTCGTTCTGACGCAGTTCGGCGGTGACAGGCGCCGTTAGACAGGCTCAGGGCTCATTGGCCTGCAGGCGCTCCAGGGCCGACTGGGCCGGCGCATAATTCGGGTCACCGACCAGTGCATTCTGGTAGTTGCTGCTGGCGGCAGCCAGCCAGGCCGGGTCTTCCGTAGCCGCAGAGCGCAGCTCGGCCACCTGACCCAAACGGTAGAAGGCCTCTACGTAGGCCGGTGAAGGCAGGCTCAACCCGGTGTCATAAGTCTCGTAGACGGTGATCGCCTGCTCAAGTGCGGCTTCCGCCTCGTCCAGCTCCTCCCGGAACAGCAGCAAGCGGCCCAGGTCCAGCCAGGGCCACGGTTCACGTGAGCCGACCTCGGTCTGAGCCGCAGCCCGGTAGGCGGCCAGCGCCTGATCACTGTCACCGGACTGCCACGCCAGGCGCCCCCAGGCCATCGCGTGTTCGTACGAACCCGACAGGTTGAATGCCTGTTCCAGCAGAGCGGCAGCCTCAGCCGGGTTGCCTTCCTCGGCCAGAACCAGACCGGTCAGCTGCAGTTCGGACGCCGTAACGGGTTCCGGGCTGTCACCAAGCCGCAGCATGGTATCGAGTGCTTCGCGAGCGGCTTCGGTGTCCCCGCTCAACAGCAGCGCCAGGGCGTAAAGTTCGAACGCGCGGCGGTTCCCGGGGTTGGCTTCAACCAGGGCTGGTCCGGCCACGAGTGCGGCGGAATTGTACAGCCCGCGGTCCAGCAGGTCTTCGAGCTGCTGGAAGGCATCCTGGGCCTGGGCCTGAGTACTCAGGAGCAGCAGGGCGCAGAGGAGCAGTTGCCTCACTGTCCACCGCCCGCCAGCTGGCGTTCCAGCCAGTGCCTGCCCACCGCCAGCCTGTCCCCTAACCGCCCGATGGCACTTCCGTCTACGGCCGGAGGATCGTTCACCATTCCGAGCAAACTGACGGTATCAACCGGTGCCGTGAGGGCACGTCCGCCTGACTGCTCCAGGAAACCCTGCACCTTGGGATCGTACACGAGGCCGATGTGTGGCCTGCCCGCCGCGGCGGCGAAGATGAGTGCGTGCAGGCGGACCGAGATCACCAGGCTGGCTGAGGCCACCAGACTCGCCGCTTCCAGGTGGTCAGCAGCCGCGAGCGGCTGCGCGGCAGGAAGGCCTGCCAGCAAGAAGCCGGCCTCAACGGCGTCTTCATCCGGCTGCAGTGCCAGCACAGCGACGGTCTTGCCAACACTCAGGGCTTCCTCGCCGGCGGCGAGCAGCGCAGCAGTGAACTCCCGGTACGGCGCACGGGGCACCAGCAGCACGTCGGGACCGCCGGACTGCGCGACCGGGAGCAGCAGTGCCGGATCCGCCACCAGTTCGGCGCTCAAACCGAGTTCAGACAGCAGTCGGAGACTGGGTTGGTCACGCACAGCCAGTGGCACGTTCCTGAGTGTGCGCGCCACCTTGCGCCTGCCGGACTCCGAAAGCGGACCCAGTGACTGGCCGTAAACCAGCCGCTTGCGCCCCAACAGTGCGGCCAGACGAAGTACTCCCAGGTAGTAGTCGAGGCTGCGTCCGCTGGTCCCGTCCTGCAGGAGCCCGCCGCCGCCGGAGATGACGGCGTCAGCCCGGCGCAGCGCGCCAGGCAGGCCCCTGTAGCGATGTACCGCCTCCACGTCATGCAGTTTCGAAGTGGCTGCCGGATCTCCGCTCAGAACCAGCGGTTCGGCGCCCACGTCCCTGAGTTGCCTGAGCAGGCCGGCCAGCAGGGCCTCGTCACCCAGGTTGCCGAATCCGTAGTAGCCGGAGAGGGCAACCCGCATTCAGAGGGTCCTGTCGCGCTCGTGGCGCGAGGCAGAGGCGAGCCAGCGATCCCAGGCAGCGTGGGCCCAGCGTGCCAGAAGGCTGAGCAGCAGGCCGCCGAGGAACCCCAGCACCAGGGCGATCACCGTGCGCTGGAGTGAGATGGTCAACGGCGTGTGGTAATGGCTGAAGGAATTGAGGATCGTTGCCTGTGCCACCACGCCTGCAGTGAGCAGCCCCGCGCGCAGCCAGGCCGGCAACCTGGGAACGGTCAGCGCCACCACTGCCAGGCTGTGGCCCACCAGCTCCTTGAAACGCGGCCTCACGAAAAGTTCGTTGAGCCAGCTGCGCAGCGCCAGCTCGGCTTCGCTGGCCCCGATGATCGGGAAGTTGCCCCGCCGAAGCAGGATGAGGCCGGCCGCGGCACCCACGATGAGCAACAGCGCAACCATGCCCACGGTAAGCGGCTGCGAGGCGTAGTTCTTCACCCAGGCGGCGGGCCGCCTGTAGCGCAACGCGTACTGGAACAGGAACAGTGCCGGAGGTACCACCAGGGTCGCGGCCACTCCGCGGAACGGAGTTATGGACATCATCGTGTCGTAATCACTGCCCACCGCGGCCAGCAGCGCTGCGCCGATCAGTGAAACGCCCGTGGCCAGGAACAGGCTGGGAACGGACTCGCGCAGGTAGCTGTAGCCGAGCACCGGGAACACAAGTGCAGCAGCCAGGGCCACGGCCGCCCAGCCGAAGCCGGCTGCGACCAGGCACAGCAGTGCAATCGCCAGCGGAACGATCAGCGCCCACACACCGGGGAATGACAGGCCCAGGAGCAGCAGGCCGGCCAGCACGCCGATGGCTGCGGTGCCGCGCAGGAAGGCGTTCGTCGTGTAATCAGGCGGGCTGAAATCCAGCGGCGCGATGGTGAAGCCTTCCGCCTCGAGCTGCTCGCGCACGCCGCTGACCAGCTCACGGGTGTTCTCAAGCATGTTGCCCAGGTGCTCTTCCGTCCACGGCCGCAGGTACATGATGCGGATGCCGCGCTCATTGGCAGCCAGGGTGTACTTGGGGATGATGTCCTCAGGTTTCAGGCCCCGGTTCACGTACTCCTGGCTGAAACTCAGCAGCCGGGCGGTCGGGATGAGGTCAACCACATCCTCCATGCCCGCCTGTTCGGTGCCCTCGATGATGCCGGTGACGTAATCCTGGGACACACGAACCAGTTCGTCCAGACTGTCCGGCGTGCCCGCCAGTTCGAGTCCGTAGTGGATCAGGTAGCCCGCTTCCGGCGGGAAGTCCGCTCCCACCTGCTGCAGGCCGGGGAAGTTGCGGGGGCGCCAGGCGATGTCGAAGCCGGCGCCGGCGTAGCGTTCGATCTCGGCGCGGTCCGGTCCCGCGGGCCTGGTCTCGAAGCTGTCACCGGGGAACCAGTACCAGGTGCGGCCCAGCAGTTCGAACGACTCGGCGGCCGGTGATGCCTTGCTCAGCAGCGGCTCCAGGGCGCCGGGCTCGATCTCGCTGAGCACCGTCGACTGCCGCGGCAGGGTCGGGGCTCCATCCACCTGTGCCAGGGTGGTGAGAGCGGTGAACTCATGGCCCAGCATCGCGATGATGCGGCCCTTCGCAGCCAGTGTTTCGGGTGTGTCCTCATAGAGGATGACGCCGTTCAGCCCCAGCTCCTGGTACTCAAGTGCCAGTTCGAACGCGTCCCGGCCCAGCAGGGCTGCCTGTTCCTGCAGGGCCTCGCCGTCCATGAGCAGGGTCACGGTGCGTTCCGTGCCTTCGGCCTGCACCCGCCTGGTGACAAGCAGCGCAGCCGGCAGCAGGCTGAGCAGAACCGCCAGCCACAGCAGCGCGCGGATCCCGGAGCGCGGGTTCATGACTGATCCTTCCGCAGGAAGTCACGGACGAACGCCACCAGTACGGACAGGGCCACGCGATTCTTGCCGCCTTCCGGGACTATCAGGTCCGCGTGCTGCTTGCTCGGTTGTACGTGCAGGTCGTGCATGGGCTTGACGGTACTCCGGTACTGGTTGATGACACTCTCGTGACTGCGATTGCGCTCGCGCACGTCGCGTTCCAGCCTGCGGATGAAGCGCTCGTCGGGGGGTGCGTCGACGAACACGCGCACGTCCATCAGCTCGCGCAGTTCAGGGTGATGAAGCGTAAGGATGCCTTCCAGCACGATGATCCGCGGACTGGCTACCGTCACCGTTTCCGCCGAGCGCATATGCTGCCCGAAGTCGTACACCGGGCGCTGGATGGTCCGGCCAGCCAGCAGTTCCTTGAGCTGCTCGCACAGCAGTGCGGTATCGAAGGCCTGGGGTTCGTCGTAATTGATCAGGGCGCGCTGCTCAAAGGGCAGGCCAGGATGCGAGCGGTAATATGCGTCCTGCGGCAGCAGCGCCGCGTGTTCACTGCTGGCTGCTTCCACCAGCGCCTCGGCGATGGTCGTCTTGCCCGAGCCGGTGCCGCCAGCCAGGCCGATGACCAGTGGCTTGCGACCGGTCAAGACGGCTGTTCTCCGGCATGCCTGAGTGCCGCGCTCACGAAACCGTTGAACGGCGGACTGGGACGCAACAGGCGTGACTTGAGCTCCGGGTGTGACTGCAAGGCAAGGAAGAATGGGTGTGATTCGAGTTCAATCGCCTCAACCAGGCCCTCGCCTCGTCCGTTCACCCCGGGAGTCACTCCGGACACCACCAGGCCGGCTTCGCGCAATGCAGGCACGTACTCAGGGTTCACCTCGAAGCGGTGGCGATGACGCTCGAACACGAGTGCGTCTCCGGTGGTTCCGTAGATCTCTGCCAGCAGCGTGCCGTCACTGATGCGCATGGGCCAGGCTCCGAGCCGCATGGTGCCACCGGTGCCCTCCAGGTTCTCCTGTTCAGGCATCAGGTCAATTACGGGCTGTTCGGTGTCCGGATCGAACTCACGCGAATCGGCGCCCTCGATGCCGGCCACTTCACGGGCGAACTCGAGAACCGCGACCTGCAGGCCCAGGCACACGCCCAGGAAGGGGATGCCACTGCGGCGCGCGTAACCGGCAGCGCGCATCTTGCCTTCCACACCGCGCGCGCCGAAACCGCCGGGAATCAGGATGCCGTCCAGGTCACCAAGTGCCGCATCCAGGTCGGCATCACCCTCCAGCTCCTCAGCGTTGACCCAACGGATGTCCACGCCCGCACGATTGCTGATACCGGCGTGCCGCAGGGCTTCCAGCAGGCTCAGGTAGGCGTCCGGCATGGCCGTGTACTTACCCACTATCCCGATGGTGACCCTGGTGTCAGGCTCGCGCAGAACGGCCACGGCCTCATGCCAGTGGCTCAGGTCCGGCACCGTCTTCTTGAGTTCCAGCTGCCTTTCGATGAAACGGCCCATCCCCTGCTGTTCCAGCATCAGAGGCACGGCGTAAACGAAATCGGCATCCGAGGAGTTGAACACGTCGCGGGCTTCGACGTTGGTGAACAGCGCAATCTTGCGCCGGACATCTGCAGGCAGGGGACTGGCTGACCTGAGGATCAGGCCGTCAGGCTGGATGCCGTAGCCGCGCAGTGCAGCCACGGAATGCTGGGTGGGCTTGGTCTTGAATTCCTCGCTGGCTCCCAGGTAAGGCAGAAGGGTCACGTGAAAGTAGATGGTGCTGTTGCGACCCTCCTCGAAACGGAACTGACGGATGGCCTCCAGGAACGGCAGCGATTCGATGTCGCCGACCGTTCCGCCGACTTCCACCAGCACAATCTGTGCCCCGGCCTCGCGCCCCGCGGCCCGGATGCGGTCCTTGATTTCGTCCGTGACGTGCGGGATGACCTGCACCGTCTGTGAGAGGTAGTCCCCGGCGCGCTCGCGTTCGATCACCTTCAGGTACACCTGACCGGTAGTGATCGAGTTGTTGCGGCTCAGGTCTATGTCGAGAAAGCGTTCGTAAGTGCCCAGATCCAGGTCGGTTTCGGCCCCGTCATCAGTCACGAACACCTCACCGTGCTCGAACGGCTTCATGGTTCCGGCGTCCACGTTTATGTAGGGGTCGATCTTGAGCGCCGTCACCCTGTGCCCACGTGCGCGCAACAACGCTCCGATGCTTGACGTGGCGATTCCCTTGCCCAGTGAGGACACAACGCCGCCCGTAATGAAGATGTACCTGGTATCCACGTGTTCACCCATTCCGGGACTAAATCGTAGCACTTCGCAGATGAGGTTCCTGCGGTGGCTCGTGTTACATTCCCTGTCAGATGAACGCCGCACCACACCGCTTGCCTGACGAATGCCCGGATCCCCGACGTGCCCGTTGAACGCGGACTCCTGTTCGTGATGACCGGCGCCTCCGGCGTCGGCAAGGACACCATCCGACGCGAGGCGCTGCCCGCTTTCCGCAACCTCTACTACTCTATATCCGCCACCACGCGCCAGCAGCGGCCTGGAGAGATCGACGGCCAGAACTACCACTTCGTGAGCCACGACAGGTTCAGGGAGATGATCCGGCAGGAGGAACTCCTCGAGCATGCCGAGTACGTGGGTGACCACTACGGCACGCCGATCGGCCCGGTGCTTGAAGCACTCGAGGCGGGGCGTGACGTACTCATCGAGCTGGAGCTGGTCGGTGCCAGACAGGTTAAGGAACGGCTGTCCGAGGCCGTGATGCTGTTCATCGCCCCGCCGTCGCTGGGTGAACTGGAGCGGCGCTTACGCGGGCGCGGCACAGACTCCGAGGAGAAGATCCAGCGCAGGCTGGCGCGGGCGCGTGAGGAGATTCTGGCCGTGCGCGAGTTCGACTACGTGGTGGTGAATGATCACCTGCCGTCGGCTGTCGCGGACTTCCAGGGCATCCTCCGGGCCGAGCGGGCGCGTGCTTCCCGCTTCACCGATGATGACGTGCGGGCGTTCCTGAGCAACGGCGAGCCGGCCTGAGTCCTGAACCGCGCGCTGCCCGGCGCGTGTGTATAATGGCGCGCACCCTGCCATGCTGGCGGGGCTTTTGGAGGAATCACAGGTGGCACAAGAAGGTTACGACGAACTGATGAAGCTGACGGACTCCCGCTACCGGCTCTCGATGATAGTTGCCCGGCGTGCGGCGCAGCTGAAGCTGGGCGTACCGTCGTTGCTGGAGGAGGGCGAACTTGAGCCCACCCAGAACACTGTCACCATTGCCATGAAGGAACTGGAGCTGGGCAAGCCGATCCGTTGGGGCAATGACCTGCCTTCGGTCGAGGAGCTGCGCCGTACGGTGGCACCGCCACCCAGGCCCGAGCCGGCTCCTGAAAGCGCCGCACCAGCCGAACTGGCCGACTGACCGCTGCAACTCCTGCGGTATGATTGAATAATTATGCCAAGCAAGGAGTACCGCCAGCGCAAGATCGTTGAACTGGTAGAAAAACGTTTCATCTCCACCCAGGCGGAAATCGCCGAGTACCTGGCCCGCGAGGAGGGGATTGAAGTCACCCAGGCCACCGTCAGCCGGGACGTGAACGAGCTCAGGCTCGTGCGCCTCCCCGCCGGCAATGGCCTGCATCATTATCGCGCCACCCCGATGGCGGCACAGGAAGACGTACTGGGAGAACTGCGGCAGCGCTTCCGCATGTTCGCGCGCGCGGTGGACCGCGGCGGCAACGTGGTTGTGATCAGCACTGACGAGGGGCATGCCAGCGGCGTCGCTTTCGTGCTTGACAAGCTGGAGCGTGACGAGATCGTCGGCACCCTGGCAGGCCAGGACACGATACTTGTAGTCGCACGCAACGAGGAGCTGGCGAAAACCCTGCTGGAAGAATTCGAGGAATTGCTGGGCTGAACCCGGAATCGCGTGAATGTGCGTGGTACATTCCGGCATGTTCAAGGCACGAATCTGCCAGCTCCTGCTGATCCTGCTCCTGCTGACGGGCGCGCAGGCAGCGTCACTCGTCGTATACCCGTTCGAAAGCGAAGACCCCCTGGTCGGCACCGCGGTGGCCCAGGCGATCGCCGAGGCATTCGAAGCAGAAGTTCAGGTATACGGACCCGCGGTCTCACCGACACTGGTACCGCCCTTCCTGGTTGACGGCGGCTTCTACAACCCCGCGGCCTTCCAGGACGACGCCTACAGCCTGGGCGCCACCGCGTTGCTGCGCGCCGGCAGCGGTGCGGACGTGGTACTGAATGGCAGCATCGAGCTGATCGATGGCTACCATGTGCTCGAACTCAATCTCGCCCATCAGGACGGCATGTCCACCCTCACGGTCCAGGCGCCGGAAGGCGAACTCGCCATGCTTGCCGCCCGCAGTACCGGCATCACCGCCCACCTGCTGGGACTGAAGCAGGCTCCGGACATCGGTCCTGTGAACCTTTCCGGGGCGGAGGGGGCGCTGGCCAGCGCCATAATCCGAGCGGGCCAGTCCGGCCGGCTCGAGGCCGTACTCGAGGAACTCGAACAGCCTGCCCTGAAGGACAACGGGTACGCTGCCAGGCTGCGACAGGCCATCAGCTCGGTGCTCACGGGCGCAGATGCGGGTGACCCGGCCCTGCTGGCCACCCTGTCCCTCAACGCTGCCAACCTGGATGAGCTGGACAGTGCCCGTTACTTCGCGCAGTTCCATGACGCCAGCGGGCTGTCCGCTGCCAGCCTGTGGCAGGCGGTACTGCTGGCAAGCGCCGGTGACCTTACGGCCGCGGCCCAGGCTTTCGAGGCCACCGCCACCTGGCCCTACGGCCTTGCGAACCTGCACGCCTTCACTGACGCCTCGGATGCTCAGGTGCGGGCCGCCCTGCCGGAGGCCGATTCCGCGGCACTGCTCGTCTACTCCATCCTGGCCCGCTCGCGCGGCGACGCCGAGCTGGAGGCACGGGTGCTCACGCGGCTGAGTCACGTCGACCCCTGGCTTGCTTTCGCTTTCGAGAGGCTTTCGTTCATCGCCTTTGACCGGGATGACCCGCTGGCGGCAGGCCAGGCCCTGGCCGTTGCCGTCACCCTGCAGCCCGGCAGCGACCTGTACTGGACCAACCTGGGCTGGTCACAGTACCTGCTGGGACTGCTCGGACCCAGCGAGGAATCATCGGTCCGCGCCACGCTGCTGGCCCCGCAGCAGCTCGTGGCGCACTACAACCTCGGCCTGGTACGGACCGTCACAGGACGGCTGCAGGAGGCGCTCACCTCCTATGACACGGCTTTGCGTCAGGACCCGATCGTCAACGCGGACGCGATACTGGACCTGCAGGAAGCACTTGAGCTCTATCCGCGTGAGGCGGACGTGCATTACGCGCTGGCCTACCTGCTCGAAGCGGACGGACAGCGGGCACTGGCGGCACATCATTACGGTGCTTACGCACGCCGGGTACCCGAAGGCAGCTTCACGCAGCGCGCCCTGGCCCGCGTGGAACTGCTTTCGGGCCCGCCACCGGAACTGCAGCTGCCGGGTGGCATCGCCCTGCTGCTGGCCGGAGCTCCCCTGGATGGGTCGGCACAGCAAGGTGACCCGCTCAAACCCATGTTCGAGGTGTACACGCCAGGGGAAGTGCTGCCCACTTCGATGCAGCTCGAGTTCCGGTTGCTGGACGCCAGCGGCACCGAGGTGCTCAGCCAGGAGCATGACCTGACCCTGCCTGCCGACACTGTCGGCTTCGTGATCGACGGCTTCTTCCTGGTCGTGCCGAATGACCTGCCGGCAGGCGATTACCGGCTGTCAGCGACCGTGAGCGCCAGTGAAGGCCGTCAGGTAAGCAGTGAAACCGGCCTTAGCGTGACTGAGAAGCTGGATCCGCTGCGCGCGGTACTCGGCTACGGCATAAACATGCAGTCAGTCGAGACGGGCGCGGCGCTGTTCGGACGCAGTGACCTGGGCCACTGGCAGCGCAGCCTGGCAGTGCTGCAGCAGGAACTGGCGCGCTCCGCCGCGGCAGCCGAGGATGTGCTGCCGGTCATCGAGGCCGGCCGCTTTCAGGGCATGAGTGGTGGTGACGCCTTCCTGGCCAGCACGGAGGCTGACATACGTGACTTCCTCACCTGGATCGCACACCCTGACCTGCAGGACACCAGTTTCGTCTTCGTGGACACCTACGCGCAGTGGGTGGTGGACGGAACGCCCACGGACGACTGAAGTTCGCCTCAGCCCTCGGAACCGGTCAGCCTGACCACAATGCGGGCGCCTGCGATCCAGGTGCCCGCCGCCGACCCCAGTGAGGTGAGAACGAACACCAGCAGCGTGCGTCCCACCCGGTTCGAGTACCAGCCCTTCAGGCTGCCCACGTCGCGCCGCAGGTTGGCGAAATCCTCGACCAGGGGCTTGCGCAACCACAACTGTACGGCTGCGGCCACGAAACCGACGCCGAGCAGCGGGTTGAGGGACGTGAATGGCGCCCCGATGGCGGCGGCCAGCACGGTCAGCGGATGGCCGAGCGCCAGAATCGCACCGATACCCGCCAGAACACCGTTGATCAGGAACCAGTCACCCAGCACCTGCCAGCCCAGTTCGGGGCCCCGCATGAAGCCGATCACGAAGCCGGTGACGATGGCCAGCACGATCAGCCAGGGCAGAAGCTTGGGCAGCACGCCCGGCTTGGGCACCGAATCCAGCTCCGCCCGCCGCTCCGCCGGCTGCGGAACGGTTGTCTCCAGGTGACGTGAGAGTCCGGCGAGGTGGCCGGCACCGATCACCACCAGCACGTTCCTGTAGCGGGGCGTCTCTCCCTGTCCCGTCTGCTGCTGCAGCCTGATCGCCATGTACTCGTCCCGCTCACTGATGAGTGGCACGTACATCTCGCGGCTGCTCTGGGCGAACTCATTGAAGGTGGCGTCCAGAATGTCACCTTCCTTCAGCTTCTCGATCTCCGCAGGATCGATCTTCTCGTTGGAAACCAGGCTGGTCATCAGCCCGGACATGAGCAGCAACCGCTTGTACCAGGGAATCGCAGCATTGACGCGCCTCAGGGTCACGCCGATCTCACGGTCGATGAGCAGCACGGGCAGACCGGCCTCCCTGGCCGCCCGGATGGCAACCCGCATCTCCTGGCCCGGTTCGATGCCCACCTGGTCAGCCAGACGCTGCTGGAAGGCTCCGAGTGCCAGGTTGGCCATGAGCATTCCCGCCTTGCCTTCACGCAGCACCTTGAACAGGTCCAGTTTCGCCCAGCTGTCAGGCCTGGTGATCGCGCCGTGCCTCCCGGCGTCCAGCTCGATGGCCACGGCATCGAAGCCGCCACTCTCAAGCAGCCGCTCCACTTCCTCTGCGCTCTGCTTTGAGACATGGGCTGTGCCCAGCAACGTGTAGTTGACGCCGCCCGAGCTTACCTGCCTTACGGGTTCGGCGGCTGCGCGTCCCTCCGGCACGGAGGCGCTGCCCGCCTGGTCTGCAGCCAGTTCCGGATTGTCTGGCGAGTTGTCACTTGACATTCCTAGGAGTGTAACAGCAGCGGCGCCGGGTACCCATACGCGGGTACACTTGTGCGCATGATGAAGCGGATCAGCCAGGCCAGCCGTCAGCAGGGCAGCTTCTACCCCCAACTCAGGCTGGCCAGGCTCTGGTTACCGGCGGCGATCGTCGGTGTGGTGCTGCTCTGGCAGCTGGTGGTGGTGCCCCTGGGCGGTGACGCCTGGCAGTTCTGGGCGACGCTGCTGTTCTACAGCATCCTGGGCCCGACCGTCACCTTCGTGGTGCTGGACTGGATCGCCACCGAAGTGCAATTGCGCGAGGAGGCTCAGGCTCAGCTCGAGTCGCTGTACACCGAACTGCGTGACAGCCACGAGTTGCTCTCAGGCATCCAGCGGGTTACCGAGAGTTTCGCAAGTTCAAGTGAACTGGAAGCGACCCTGGCCGCAGCGGTCAGGGGCGTTACGGAAGTGGCGGGAGCACACGGTGCCCATGTCAGCCTCAACCTCTCCGGCGTGGAGATCTCAGACTCGCACAACCTGCCGCAGGAACTGCTCGCGGCGGCAGCCACGCACGAACCCGCTGCGGGGAACGGTCAGCAGCAGGTGGCCGTCGGTTCCAGCGAGTGGTGGGTTCTGAGTGAACACGTGGGCTGGGCGGGCCGGCAAACCGGGATACTGCAAGCCTGGTTCCGGGAGCCAGCCGAGCCGCGGCAACTCGAGGCGTTCAGCATCATCGCCGCGGAGTTCTCTGCGGCCGCCGAGGCCGCCGGGGCGCGTATGCGGGACCTGTCCTCGCTGGTGGAAGTTGACCGCAGCATGCGGGCGGAAGGGAACCTGAGCAGGCTGCTGGAACTGCTGCTGGCCAGCATGACGGAACGGAGCGGATCGCCGGCCGGTGGCGTTTACCTGGCGGAGGAGGGCGGGCTGCTGCACCTGGCGGCACTCACAGGCGTTGACTGGCCGGCGAAGGCCCTGCCGATACGTCCGGGCAGCGGCCTGATCGGTTCTGTCACCAAGGACCTGGAACCGTTGCTGATCACGGACCTTGACCGGCAGCCGGACGCACGTACGGAATCCGTCCTGCTGCGCGACGCGCGCAGTGTGCTGGTGCTGCCGCTGCAGTCTGACGAGATGCTGCTGGGCCTCATACTGCTTACCCACCCGGCACCCGATCACTTCGCCGCCTCGGGCATTCCCCTGCTGGAACTGATGGCCGGACAGGTGAGCTGGGGTGTCAGGAACGCACGTGCCTACCTGCACTCTGAGGAGCTGGCCATCGCCGAAGAGCGCGCCCGCATCGCCCGGGAGATTCACGATGGTGTAGCGCAGTCGCTGGCCTTCACCGCCCTGAAGCTGGACCTGGTGGAACGCCTGCGCCACCGTGAGCCGGACAAGGCCGCGGCAGAACTCGCGACCTCGCGGGCCACCATCAGGGAGCTGATCAAGGAAGTCAGACGCAGCATATTCGCGCTCAGGCCCGTGGCACTGGAGCGGCATGGTTTCGTTGAGACGATCCGGCGCTACACCCTGGATTTCGGCCAGCAGAACGACGTGGGTGTGGAGCTGGACATCGGGTCGGTCGATCAGCTGACACTGAAATCGGAAACGATCCTGTTCCGCATATTCCAGGAGGCCATGAACAACGTGGCCAAACACGCGGGGGCCAGCAGCGTGTCAGTGCGGGTCGGCACCACGGAGTCGGGGGCGGCCTTCGTGGAAGTCGCCGACAACGGCAGGGGCTTTGACCTGGAAGGTGTGAGTGACAGGGTCAGCACGATGGGTGGACTGGGACTCAAACAGATGCGTGAGCGTGTTCAGGTGCAGGGCGGAACGCTTGAGGTGGTCACCGCACCCGGTGAAGGCACGCTGATAAGGGCGGAACTGCCGAGCTGATGCCGGCAGGTCAGCCAGGCGATTGCCGGGACGGCGGGCAGATGCTAGAGTGGCAAGGTTTGTGAGGCCCTCCGGTCAGGCCAGGGCTCACCCAGGAGCGTGAGATGAAGAAGGACATTCACCCGAAGATGGTGCCCTGCAAGGTCATTTGCGAGGGCGAGGTCGTACTTGAAACCTACAGCACCAAGCCCGAAGTTACTGTTGACGTCTGGTCAGGCAACCACCCGTTCTACACCGGACAGCAGCGCTTCATCGACACCGAAGGCCGTGTCGAGAAGTTCCAGAAGCGTTTCGGTGACAACTACCGCCGCAACAAGCGCTGAACCACAGGTACAGTCGCAGTATTCAGAGGGGCCGGGCAAGCATTGCCCGGCCCCTCTTCTTCTTTTGGCTGGCGTTCAGGCGGCCAGTTCGGCAGCCTGGCGCTTGGCCCTGCCTAAGATCGCAGCGATGCCGCGCAGCCGCAAGGGCGAAATCAGCTCGGCCAGGCCCAGCTGCAGGTAGAAATCATCCGGAACCTGTTGCACCTGTTCGGGCGTCAGGCCCGCCAGGCCTTCGTGCAGGATGCCGGCGAAACCCCGTGTGGTCGGGGATTCTTCAGGCGCGCCGAAGAAGTAGCGCACGCTGCCGTCCTGAGCAAGCTCACTTGCCAGGAAGAACGGGGTCTGGCATTCATGCACCCGTTCCATCGTGCCGGTGTCCGCGTAGCGTTCGGGCAGTTCCGGCACCTTGCCCGCATACTCCAGCAGCAGCGGGAGCCTGAGCTGGGCGGGGGCGCTGCCGAATGCGCCGATTATCTCCTGAAGCCGCTCGGGTACGTCCATGACGCGCATGATAAACCGCGGTCATCAGAGCCGGTGTTATCCTGAGAAGCGATGTCACCCACACTTACCAGCCTGGAGATCCGCCCGTCAAAGCTGCGGGAGGCCACCGTAACCGTGCCCGGTTCCAAGAGTCTCAGCAACCGCGCGCTGGTAGTGGCCGCGCTGGCTTCCGGCCAGTCGAGGATCAGCGGCTTACTGCGTGCTGATGATACCGCCGTGATGCTGGAGGCGTTGACGAAACTCGGGGTGAAACTTACCGCAAGCGGTACTGACGTCACCGTGACTGGCCAGGCCGGCCCGTTGCGGGCCGACGCCGCCGAGGTTGATGTCTGGTTCTCCGGAACCACCCTGCGTTTTCTTCTGCCTGTGCTGGCCGCCGGCCATGGCGAGTTTCTGCTCACCGGGCGCGGCAGGATGCTGCAGCGGCCCATCCAGGACCAGCTGGACGCCCTGGCTGATCTCGGTGCCACGGCCCGCAGTGAACTAGGCAACGGTTGCCCGCCCGTGAGGTTGCAGGCCAGCGGAATCAGCGGCGGGGTGACCACGGTGCAGGGCGGCAAGTCGTCACAGTACCTGTCAGGCCTGCTTCTGGCCGCGCCACTCGCCTCAGGTCCGGTCGAGATCAAGGTGGTGGGCAGCCTGCAGTCCAGGCCGTTCGTGGATCTGACCCTGGCGGTCATGCGCGACTTTGGCATCGAGGTTGAACGCCAGGAGTACGCCCGCTTCCTCGTGCAGCCAGGGGCCTACCAGGCTGCTGACTACCGGGTGGAAGGTGATGCCACCGCCGCCGGCAACTTCTGGGTTGCCGCCGCAGTCACCGGTGGACGCGTGACCGTGACGAACGTTGGCAGTGCTTCGGCCCAGGGTGACACGGCCCTGCTGGGCGTGCTGGAGGCCATGGGCTGCTCGGTGGAGTACGCCGGCGGCGGAGTCACGGTGACCGGACCCGCCAGAGGCAGCCTGCGAGGCGGAGACTTCGACCTGAACGACTTCCCGGACCAGGCGCTCGCACTGGCGGTGGCAGGCCTGTTCACGAACAGCCCGCTGACCATCCGCAACGTGTCCAACATGCGACTCAAGGAGACGGACCGGCTGGCTGCCCTGGCCAGCGAGCTGCAGAAGATCGGTGCGGATGTCACCGAGGGAAGCGACTGGCTGACTGTCCGCCCGCAGCCCGGCTACAGGCCAGCTGACGTTGACACCTACGAAGACCACCGCATGGCCATGGCCTTCGCCGTCGCCGGTCTCAGGCTGCCCGGCATCCGCATCATGGATCCCGGCTGCGTGAACAAGACCTACCCGGATTACTGGCGTGATTTCAGCCTGCTGCAGACGGATGAGGCGCAGGCGTGAGTGACACAGGCGTGATCACCATCGACGGGCCCGCAGCCTCCGGCAAATCCAGCGTGGCACGTGAAGTGGCCAGGCGGCTGGGCATCCCTTTCGTCTCCAGCGGACTGCTCTACCGTGGCGCCACCTGGCTGGTGCTGCAGGCCGGTGGACAGGCTGACAGCGAGGCAGCGGTCATGGAGGAACTGGCCCGCCACAGCCTTGAACTGCTGCCAGGTACTCAGGGCAACCTGCTGATGATCGACGGGCATGCCCGCTACGCTGAACTGCACACCGATGAGGTGGATCGGCACGTCTCCCGCATCGCCGCGTACGGTCTGGTGCGTGACTGGGCCAACGAGCAGTTCCGGCGCCTGCCGGGCAGTTTCGTGGTTGAAGGTCGTGACATGGGGACGGCCGTGTTCCCGCACGCCAGGCACAAGTTCTACCTGGAGGCGCCGGTGGAACTGCGTGCAGCACGCCGACTGAGTGAACGCGAGGCGGACCTGGCTGCACTCACGGAGCTGCTGGCCCGCCGGGACCGGCTCGATGCCCGGCAGCTGGAGCCCGCCGAGGACGCCATCCGGATAGACACCGAGTTCCTCGGGGTAGGCGAGGTGGCTGACGTGATCATCGGCAGGCTGCAGCAGGAACCGGGCTGATGGCCGCCGCTGCACCGTTGTCACTGGACTCGCTGGCAACTGGACATGTGCTGGTCACCAGCACGCTGTACAAACCTGCCGCCCATCCGCTTTCGATCGAGATCGCTGAACGGCTCACTGCACTCGGAATCAGCACCACGCTTGACCTGGAGGGAACGCTGCCCCTCAGTGAACTGAGCGAGGTTCCCCGGATGGTGATCGCCGTTGGTGGCGACGGCACGATACTGAACACCGCGCGGCGGCTCGTGGGTCATTCGTGTCCCGTGCTTGGGGTCAACCTCGGCAAACTGGGCTTCCTGGCTGACCACGGGGCGGCCGATATCAGGGCCTGGCTGGACGGCGCGGACAGCTCCGGCTGGCAGGTGCTTCCGCGCATGATGCTGCAGCTGAACGTCGACAGCGGCGACGGCCGACCCTACTACGGCCTGAACGACGTGATCGTCTCACAGGGCGTGATGACACGGCTGATCAACATCGACATGTTCGTGGCCGGTGGCCACGCCACCCAGTACCGGGCGGACGGCGTCGTAGTCAGCACCCCCACCGGCAGCACCGCCTACTCGCTGTCACTCGGTGGCCCCATCCTCAGCCAGGGACTCAGGGCACTGCTCATCACTCCCATCGCTCCGCACTCGCTGACCAACAGGCCGATAGTGCTGGACCAACTCGGAGAGATCCGCTTCGAGATCGCCCGGGGCTCGGACGAGCTCGCG
>CAZBBU010000001.1:0-24801 GCA_964489965.1 uncultured bacterium | reverse complement strand
GCGTGCCATGTCACTCCCTTAACACCAGAGGTGTTGTTCTTCTCCTCCCCGCTGGCCGTCGGCAAGAGGGCTTCGCAGGCCTCGACCACGGCCGCCGACTGGTCTCCCGCCAGTGCTTCTGAGAGGGCCTGCCGGGTCCACTCCAACGCTTCCTCCAGGTGCAGCAACCGACCGTGACGCGCCTTCTCACTCATGAGCGGCGTTCCCGCGACGATGGCGGCCCGCACTTCAGCGGTTTCCTGCCCGCTCATGCGGCGCCTCACTTCCGGCAGCAGGAGCGGGTGGTCCAGGCTGAAGGTCGTGACTCCGTTCTCAAGCTGACTGTGCAGCAGGCCCGGGGCTCCGGTCTGCGCCAGCTGTTGCAGCTCATGCGGGCTCAACCTCAGCATCCGGGCGGCCTCGTCGGCCGCAACGGACCGGTCCAGCAGCGCCAGCAGCTGCAGCAGGCGCAGAACGTTTCCGGGTGGTTGCGCTGCAAGTCTGCTGCCGAGCAACTCGGTCAGGTCCTGTGGCAGAAGCTCGTCGGGCGGAAGGCGCAGCTTCCAGGTGATCTCTCCACGCAGAAGCGAGCCGCCCTGCAGCAGGAAGCGCAGCAGTTCAAGCTGGTGCAGCGGGTGACCCTGGGCGCGCTGCGCCAGCCAGGTATCCAGTTCCTTCGGGTAGGACAGCCCGTGCAGGAAACTGCCGGTCAGCTGGCTCTGCGCCTCGGAGTTCAACCGCTCAAGTTTGAGTTGCTTCGGTTCCGTTCCGCCGAAGGCCAGCGTGTCGCGTCGCAGTGAAGCCCACCAGTCCGTTTCCGCCTCGCGGGAAGTGACCACTGTCATCACGGGTGCCCGGCTGGACAGCAGACGCAGCCAGAAGCGGCCGAAGCCACGCAGGTCCTCAGCCCGCCAGGCGTGAGCGTCCTCGAAGATCAGGCACATGCCCGCCTGACGCCGCGCCGCCCGGCCCAGTGCGTCCGCCAGGTCGAGTGGAGCCCGGTCCGGCTGCAGCGCTGTTGCCTCTGACAGTTTCCGGTCCTGCCACGGTCCACCCGGCCGCAATGCCAGCAGTACCTGCTGCAACGCTGCGTCGCGATCCTGATGCAGGACCGGGTAGGCGGTACGCAGCAGCGACGGGAGCAGTGGACCGCCACGGACCAGCGGAGCGAAGCCATCCAGCTGCTGCCTGAACTTTTCGGCCAGCCAGCTCTTGCCCATGCCGGCCGGGCCGCTGAGCAGCACGAGGCTGCTGTTGCCGCTGGTCGCGCCCTCATGTGTTTCCAGCAAAGTGGCGAGCAGGTCGCTCCGGTGCATGATTGACAGACACCATAGCAAGTAGGGACACCGCTTCCCTGGAGAAATCGTGGAGGGTGGTCTCTGCTTAGCTGCCCAGAGGCGTGTTCCGCTGAAGCTGCTGGCCGGGCTGCGCGAACAGCCCGCGGGCAAGTGCCGCGCTGGCTGAGCGGTAGCCGACTTCCATGGCCTCCTCTGCCCGGTCGAAACTCTGGGCGCCGATCTCAGCGGGCAGTTCCGGTTTGAGCAGCGCATCCGGTGGGTGCATGGCCATGGCCACCTGGATGAGCCGGTCCTGGGTGATGTTGTACGCCTGCATCAGGATGTCCACCGTTTCGGAGCTGTTGCGGCCGAGCAGGGCGCCGACGCGACCAAGCAGGCCGGTGGGTTCCTCGGATTCAGCCAGGTCCAGGTCCGGCTTGATCGGTGTTCGAACGTCCACGGCCAGCACCGGGCTAGTGGTGAGTGTGCGGATCACGTCGACCGGGAAGTTGTTGATGATGCCGCCGTCCATCAGGTGCCTGCCCAGGTGGTTCACGGGCGTGAACAGGCCGGGGAAGGCGTTGCTGGCGCATACCGGTTCATGCAGCGGTCCGTGACTGAAAACCAGGAGCTCCGCCTTCTCTATGTCCACGGCCGGCACGGCCAAAGGAATCGCCAGCTGCTCGAAAGTGCCGGCGGCGTGCTGTTGCAGCAACTCGCGAATGCCGTCATGGCCGGAAAGGCCATTGCTGGCACCCAGGTCAAGCAACTTGGCGAAGTCGGTGTCCAGCAGAATCCGCTTCAGTTCAGCAGCGTTGCCTATGGTCGCGTAAATGGCTGAGATGATCGCGGCGCTGGAGTTGGCGGCTATGGCGTCGACCGTTATGCCCGCTTCCTCGAGCGCCACCAGCACTCCGACCTGAGCCAGGCAACGGGCCCCACCGCCGCTCAGGGCCAGTCCTATTCGTTGTTCTGCGGCTGCGCTCATGGTTGCTGGAGCTTACCCCAAGGGTAGGATTTCGCCAGGAGGTTCGGTTGAGCAACGGTGAAGTTCCGGCAGGGTTGCTGGGCGATGCGGCCGGGCTGTACGGCGTGGCGGCCGAGCAGCTGACGATGTTGGGTGCCTTTGAAAGCCACGTTTTCAGCTTTCACAGCAGCACAGGCCCGGCGATATTGAAGGTCATCGAGCCTTCGCATCGCACGGCTGACCAGGTTCAGGCCGAGGTCGACTGGCTTGTGTCGCTCATGCAGGCCGGAATCCCGGTGGCCGCGCCGCTGCAGTCCGGGTCGGGAAACTGGGTTGAGACGGTGGGCGATGGCGCCAAAGTGGTTGTAGCTTTCCGGCGTGCTCCCGGTGAGCAGCTGAAACCCGCGGACTGGACCGATGATCGGTTGGCTGGCTGGGGGACCCTGCTCGGGCGGCTGCAGTCGCACAGCCGTGACTATTCTCCGCCCGGACCACGTCGCCTGGACCTGATTGAAAGCGGCTACCTGCACCGGCTCGAAGAGCTGGCCCCCGAAGCAGACTCATTCCGAAGGAACACGGCTCAGCTGCGCGACTGGGCGGCCCCACTGCTGGTTGACGGTCCAGCTGCCGGCCTGGTGCACGCCGACCTGCATCATGGCAACCTGTTGCTGCACCAGGAACAATGGACCGCCATCGACTTCGATGACTCTGGTTACGCCGCCTGGTCATTCGACCTGACGATGCCGCTGTACTACGCCGTAAGGGCGCTGCCCGACCTGAAGCCGGAGGAGGCGGCGGCCCGCTTTCTGCCGCCGTTCCTGAGTGGCTTCCGTACGCATGCTGCCGTGCCGGATGGTTGGGCGGATGAGGCCTCGCTGTTCCTGCAATTGCGGCAGGCGGAGCTCGCGCTTGCCATCAGGGCCAGGTCGCTCGAGGTGCCGCTCGAGGACAGGTTGCTGGAACTGGAACAGGGACTGCGGGAGCAGGTCTCCGTGGGCAGGCCGCTGCTGGAAGCCAAGGCTATCCGCAAGCTGTTGGGCTGAGCCGGCGAGACCGGCAAAGCACAGTCCTAAGGCCCGTAATCAGCAGTGACGCTGCGGGCCACGCCGTCCAGCCGGATGGTGCCGCCATACGGCACGATCCACTGCGGCCTGGTGTGCCCGAACGGGACGCCGATGCATACCACAGCATCCGGATTGTAGGCCTGCGTGACCTTCAGCACTGCCTCGCGTTGCTCCAGTCGCAACCGGGCTCGCTCCGCTGCGGAACGGCTTACCTCATGGCTGCTGGTAGGTGGTCTGGCCACCAGCGCACCGGCCGCAGCTGCAAGAACACCGCGTTCACCAAGCGCCCGCAGCCAGCGCAGCACCCAGTCTGCTGACGGCAGCTCCTCGCTGGTCTCAAACAGCAGGATTGCGCCCCGGAGTCGCTCCGCCTCAGGCAGTTGGCCGGCGATGCCCAGTTGGTCAATCACCTCCAGGCAGCCGCCCCAGGTCCTGCCTTCAACCACCGTCTCCGGTCCGGACCAGTGCCATGGCTCGGTCGATTCACGCTCGCCGAACTGATGTAAAGCGGCGGGCGTCAGCCAGTCCGGACCGTAGTCCTCAGCCTCGCCCGGTTCGTGCAGCTCCAGCCGGCCGCCGCTGAACAGCGCAGCGCGCAGTGATCGCAGGTGAACTTCGTCAATTGCGGGTCCGGCACCCAGGTGCACCTGGGTGGAGCCGCCGTAATACGCCGGAATCCCGTTACTCCACAGCCAGTTCAGCAGATTGGTGTTGTCACTGTAACCGAAGAAGGGCTTCGGGTTGGCCCTGATCAGTTCGGCGTTCAGGTGCGGTGTGACCGTGATCTGATCGTCGCCACCTATGGATGCGAATATCGCCCGGATGGTCGGGTCGGCGAAGGCGGCGTTCAGGTCCGCCGCGCGGTCCCGGGCGCTGGCGCCCAACTGCCTGGTGGTTGGGAACTCGACCGGTTCCAGGTCTAGCACACTGCGGATGCGTTCCATAGCCTGCTCATGCACGGCCGGGGCGAAGCCCGGCGCGGCGAAGGAGGGTGACAGAACAGCGACCCGGTCACCCGGGGTCAGTTTCGGCAAGCGGCGCATGCGGCAGGCTAACCCGTGAGGCGGAACCGCAGGCCCGAATCGAGCCGGACGGGCCCGGTCCTGCGCGGAGCCAACCGGTGAACCGCCTGGGTCTCTGCAAAAGAGAACGAATCCCGCCTCCTTCAAGAGAAGCGGGATTCGTCTTTTATAGGGTTTGCACCCCTGTTAGCCCCCCGGCTATGGATGTAATTATGGCTGCTCCATGTACAGGCAGAAAGATTCACCTGTCACTGGCTGATTGAATCATTTGTCATCAGCGGCGCCGGGTGCGCCTGTGCCGGCTCAAGCTCCTCGTAGGGCCTGCGGGTCGGCAGGCCGAACATGAAGCCGCACCCGAACATGCCCACGCCCACAACCACCAGCTGCACAACGTGATTACTGATCAGGAACACCACACTGAGACCGGCGAAGACGACGATGCTGCCTGCGGCGATGAGTTTGATGCGGACCGGTACGCCGTTGCCCGCCCGGTAGTCACGCACGATCGGACCGAACACCTTATGGTTCAGGATCATGCCGTAGAACCTGGGGCTGCTGCGGCTGAACAGCCAGGCGGCAATCAGCAGCCAGATGGTGGTCGGCCAGCCCGGCAGGAACAGGCCGATGACGCCGGCGCCGACACAGACCAGGCCGAGGCTCAGGTAGATGCCCCGGGCGAGCCGGCTGCGGGCCAGTCTCAGGTCCGCCGCGTGGTCCTGCGGTTGTTGACCATCATGCACTGACTCATCCTAGGTGCTGGGTGACGCACGCCATGTCATGGGAGTGTCACGGTACATCCCCGCAAACACAACTGTGACAACCACCCTGGCCGCGCACCACTAGGCTTGACGGCAGACTGGCCACAGTGCCGATTGAGTGGAGTGCTGGGATGAACAACGGAAAAGTCAAGACCGGAATCGTGATGATGAACCTGGGTGGCCCCAAGACTGTTGACGACGTGGGCCCTTTCCTGCTGGAACTGTTCGCGGACAAGGAGATTATCCAGCTGCCGATGCAGAAGTACCTCGGCCCGTTCATCGCCAGGCGCAGAACGCGGCACGTGCAGGACCTGTACCGGGGAATCGGTGGCGGCTCGCCGATCCTGGACTGGACGGAACTGCAGGGCCGTGGCATGGTCGAACGGCTGGACCGGCTGAGTCCTGAAACCGCGCCGCACGGCTTCTGCGTCGCCTTCCGCTACGCCAGCCCCACCAGCCGCGACGCGCTGCTGGCCATGGCGGACGATGGCGTGGAGCGTGCCGTCGCCTTCACGCAGTACCCGCAGTTCTCCTGCGCCACCACCGGCTCGTCACTGAACGAACTTTGGCGCGCACTCAGCAAGCTCGGCATGGCCCGCAAGTTCAGATGGAGCGTCATCGACCGCTGGCCTGTTCAGGAGAGCTTCATCGAAGCGATGGCGGACAGCGTAAGGAAGGGACTCGAACAGTACCCGGAAGACCAGCGCGACGACGTGCTGTTGCTCTTCAGTGCACATTCCCTGCCCCTGAGCGTCATCAACCGTGGTGACACCTACCCGGCCGAGATCGGCGCCAGTGTCTCCGAGGTCATGAAACTCCTGGGCGATGCGAACCAGCACATGATCAGCTACCAGTCGGAGGTGGGTCCGGTGCCGTGGCTGGGGCCCTCGACCGAGTCGGTCATCGAGGAACTCGCCAGGAAAGGCCGCAAGAACGTGCTGGTGGTCGGCATAGCCTTCACCAGCGACCACATCGAGACGCTCAGTGAACTGGACATCGAGTACGCCGAGCTGGCCCGGAAGCACGGCATGACCGGCTTCAGGCGCGCCCCAGCGATGAACGGGGAACCCAGGTTCATGGACGCGCTGGCGGAGACGGTGCATGCGCATCTGCAGAGCGGCGAGGTCGCCACCCGGCAGTACTCACTGCGCTGCCCGGGTTGCACGAACCCGATCTGCCGGACCATCCCGAACCCGGTGAGTGTCTGAAGACAGCTCGCCCGCCGGCCAGCGGACGGAGTAATCTCGAAGCCGGATGGGACTCAAGACGACCGGTGACGGCAGCCTCACCCTGCACAGCGAGCGGTACGGACAGGCGTACCATTCGCTGCACGGCGCGGTGACGGAGTCGAAGCACGTGTTCCTGGAAGCCTCAGGCCTTGGCGAACGCCTGGCAGCCGGCAGTCCCAGCCGGGTCCTGGAGGTCGGTTTCGGCACGGGACTGAACTTCTGGCTCAGTGCGGATGCGGCCACCGCGACCGGCACCAGGCTCGAGTACCTGTCGCTGGAGCATGACCTGCTTGCAGCTGACGACGTCGCCAGTTGCGATTACGCTCGTCACTTGCGTGACCCGCAAGTGCTGGACAGCTACCTGGTTCAGCGCGCGGATCTGCCGGACACGGGCAGCGTCCGGCTGCAACTGGCCCCGAACGTGACGCTGAGGCTGCTTCTGGGAGCCGCCGAGCGGCAGAGGTTGCCGCTGGCCTGGGCCGATGCCGTCTATCACGACGCTTTCAGCCCGGAAGCCAACAGTGAGCTGTGGACCGAAGAGTTCCTGGGCAGCCTGGTGTCCAGCCTGAAACCGGGCGGGATACTGGTCAGTTACTCGGTCAAAGGCGAGGTGCGGCGCACGCTGGAACGGCTGGGCCTGGTCGTGCAGCGCCTGCCCGGGCCGCCAGGCGGCAAGCGGCAGATGCTCAGGGCCAGCAGGCCTCGCTGACGTGACGCAACGTCGGCAAACCGCTTGAGTTCTGAAGTTGCCTGACGCATAATTGGCGACGTTGCGTGCCGGCCCGGGCCGGGCGCCCCATTCACAGTTGAAAACAGCAAAGCTCATCCGCTGCATCGACCCCTGCGGAATTGCTCTTTGGAACGGAGTACAAGTGATTCTTGCCAGTTACATCCGCCGGGAATGGTTCGGCAATGTGCGTGGCGACCTGGTCGCCGGCCTGGTGACCTCCCTGGCGCTGATCCCCGAGACGATCGCCTTCGCCATCATCGCGGGAGTTGACCCGAAGGTGGGGCTGTACGCCTCGTTCATCATCTCGGTCGTGATCGCCTTCACCGGCGGGCGGCCGGGCATGATCAGTGGCGGTGCGGGCGCCATGGCCCTGGTGATGGTGCTGTTCGTGCGGGAACACGGCCTTGACTACCTGCTGGCCGCAACCGTGCTGACGGGCCTGATCCAGCTGCTGTTCGGTGTTCTGAGGTTCGGCCGTTACCTGAAGTTCGTGCCCCGCAGCGTGATGACCGGCTTCGTCAACTCGCTGGCCATACTGATCTTCATCTCGCAGCTGAACGTGTTCAGGGACGCAGGCTGGCATACCTATGTGGTGGTGGCCACTGGCATCGCCATAATCCTGCTGCTGCCCCGGGTGGTCAAGGCCGTGCCTGCGCCGCTGGTCGCGATCGTGGTGCTGACCGTCATGACCGCCCTGACCGGCTGGAACGTGCAGACGGTCGGTGACATGGGGGAACTGCCCACCACGCTGCCCTCATTCCAGATGCTGCAGGTGCCCTTCACACTCGAAACGCTGATGATCCTGCTGCCCCTGGCCTTCACACTGACGTTCGTCGGTCTCTTCGAATCACTGCTCACGGCGCAGCTGCTGGACGAGATGACCGGCACCCCCAGCAACAAGAACGCAGAGGCGCGTGGGCAGGGCATCGCCAACATCGTCAGTGGCTTCTTCGGCGGCATGGCAGGCTGCGCCATGATCGGCCAGTCCGTCATCAACATCCGCTCCGGAGGCCGGGGCCGTCTGTCGTCACTTGCCACCGGGGTGTACCTGATGGTGCTCATCCTGCTGCTGACGCCCTGGGTGAGCCGGGTTCCCATTGGGGCACTGGCCGCCGTCATGATGATCGTGGCCATTCAGACCTTTGACTGGTACTCGTTGCCACGCATGCTGAGGCAACCGAAGAGCGACACGATAGTACTGCTGGTGACGATGGCGGTCGTCGTCATCACAGGCAACCTGGCACTCGGCGTGGTCGTGGGCGTGATTCTCAGCGCGGTCTTCTTCGTCCGCAAGGTGTCCAAGCAGTTCCAGGTCAGCAGCACCCTGAAGGACGGTACCCGCACCTACCACGTGAGGGGCCAGCTGTTCTTCGTGGCCACCGAGGACTTCGTGAATGCCTTTGACTTCGATGAGAAGGGGCTGAAGCGGGTGGTGCTTGACCTGAGGGCAAGTCACGTGTGGGACAGCTCGGCCACCGCCGCGCTCGAGGCTGTGGTCAAGGGCTTCCGCAAGGCTTCGGTTCCGGTTGAGCTGACCGGTCTGAACGTGGAGAGCGAAGGGCTGCTGGAGCGCTCCAGGGTACTCGAGGCCGGGCGCCCGCTCTGAACAGTGTTCAGTTGAGGCTTGGTTGTGCCCTGGCCCGCCAGGCGGCCAGCACTGCCAGTCCCGCGAGGCCCGTGAGCAGCCACAGCGCGGCGTCGTAGCTGCCGGTCTGCAGTCTGATGAAACCGACCGTGAGGGGCGCGACCGTGTGCAGAAGCGAGACCATGGTGGTCATGCTGCCGGTGATGGCACCGAAGTGCCCCGGTCCGAACGTTTCGGCCACCAGTCCGGCACGCGCCAGGGTGCTGGCGCCGTTGGCCACACCGAAGATGGCCGCGAACAGCCAGAGGCCGGCAACACCCGGCGTGAAGAGCAGAATCAGAAGCGCCACAACCCGCAGCCCGTAGGTCCACACGGCCAGTAAGCCCAACGGGATCATGCGGCTGGCCGGG
The DNA here is from genome assembly GCA_964489965.1 of uncultured bacterium. Lineage (GTDB taxonomy): Bacteria > Deinococcota > Deinococci > Deinococcales > Trueperaceae > CALDPK01. The sequence goes on along the minus strand of CAZBBU010000001.1, from coordinate 15,780 downwards.
GCGAAGACGACGCGACCGAGCACCTGCATCAGGCCGATCGAACCTGCGGCTGCGGCCACAATTCCGGCCGGATAGCCGCGCTCCAGCAACAGCGGCACCACGTGCGCCACTATTCCCATGTTGGCGATGCTGTCAAGCGTGAAGGCGCTGGCCAGCCACCAGAACACTCGTGACCTGATGGCGTCGCGGGCCGTGACGCTGCGTTCTGACTGCTCCGGGCTGCCAGGCTCGCTGGCCATGTGCTTACGCCCGTCCGGTTCAAAACCCAGGCGACGCGGATGGTCCCGCAGCACCAGCGCGTGCAGGGGCACTGTCAGTACCGCAAGCAGCAGGGCCAGGACCCGCAGAGCCTCACGCCAGCCGAGAGTCTCCACCAGGCCGGTTGCCAGTGGAATGAAGATCGTGCTGGCCAGGCCGGCGACCATGGTGACCAGCAGCATCGCCCGGATGCGGTCACGGCGGAACCAGGTGGCGATCACCGTGAACGCTACGTCGTACAGCACCGCGGACATGACCAGGCCGATGCCGGCCTGAATCAGATAAAGCTGCGGCAGGCCGTTCACGAACGACCAGGCCAACACCAGCAGTGAGCCGAGCAGCGAGCCGATGCTCATGATGCCGCGGGCGCCGCGGGCGTCCACCCAGCGACCCACCGGGAAGGCTGCGAGTCCTGACAGCAGCAGTGCCAGTGAGAAAGCGCCGGAGGTCTGGGCCCGGCTCCAGCCCAGTTCGGCCTCCATCGGCAGGGTGAAGACCCCGTAGCCGTAAGTGAGCACTCCGTAGCCGACCGTCTGGGTGATGGCCAGGGCCCAGGCGATGCGCCAACCCGGAAAGTGAGCCGCCCTGGTCGTCAGAGGCCCGCCAGGTCCCGTACTATCCGGGCGATGGCTGACACGTCATCGTCTCCGTGGCCCTGGCTGATCAGGCCGGTCTCCCACTGCTCCACCAGGGCGCTGACCGTGAGTGGCACGCCCAGTTCCCGCGCTTCCGTGAGGGCGATGCCCAGATCCTTGCGGTGCAGTTCAACCTTGAAGCCCAGGGGGTACTCGCCGCGCACCATGTTTCCGGCGCGGTTGTCCAGGATCCATGAGCCGGCCGCCCCACCAGCGACTGCCTTCAGGGCCGCGTGCATGTCTATCCCCGAGCGCAGCCCCAGGGCCACACCTTCAGCCACTGCCGCGTAGGTGCCGGCGATCAGTACCTGGTTGATGGCTTTGGTGACCTGGCCGGCGCCGCTTGGTCCCACGTGGGTGATGGTGCGGCCCAGCACCTCCAGTACCGGACGGGCCCGCTCGAGGTCTTTCGCCTCGCCGCCAACCATGATGGAGAGAGTGCCCTGCTGCGCGCCCTCGCTGCCGCCGGACACCGGGGCATCCAGCCAGCTGGCACCGCCTGCCGCAACTCGGCTGGCAAAGCCGCGGGTGGCGGCGGGCGAGATGGTGCTCATGTCCACCAGCAGTGCCCCGGACCGCAGGCCGTTTGCGGCGCCGGCCGGTCCGAACACGACCTCCTCGACGTCGGGCGTGTCAGAAACCATCACCACTACGATGTCGGCGTCCCGTGCGGCAGCGGCGGGGGAGTCAGCGACGGTCGCGCCGGAAGTGGCCAGGGCTTCGGCCTTGCCGGCGGTGCGGTTCCAGACGGTGGTCGTGAAGCCGGCATCCAGCAGGCGTCCGGCCATCGGCAGTCCCATGGTGCCCAGGCCCAGGAATGCGACGGACAGGTCTTTTTTGGTCATGCCCAATGCTAGCTTGCGGCTGGTCTTACATGCCCATTATCAGGTCCAGGGCGGAGCCGGACTGCACCACCTGTTCGATGCTGAAGGTAAGATCCACGTCCAGAACATCGTCAGGGTTGTGCTCGGGTGAGTAATCCGTCTGCCAGCTGAGCTGGCCGCTTATCGAACCGGTGATGGCCAGTGTGTTCTCGTCCACCACGGTGATGCTGTCCAGCACCAGGCTTCCGTCCGTGAGGGTGTAGCGTTCCTTCAGGTCCGGTTCGCCCGGGTGCCAGTCCACGGCGATGTCATCTGCGCCCTTCAGCGTGAGGGTTTCCGGATCCAGCGAGAAATCGATGTCGATCCGGCCGTGCTCGCGGTCTTCGGCGTTTTCAGTCCTGGTCAGTATCGTTACAAAGATGGTCGGGGGCAGGAGCTCCACCGTGCCCATCATCACGGCGTCCATGAGGTTGAAGGTGGCGGAGTGCTGGGTGGTGCCTGCTGCTGCGGCCACCATGTCCTTGACGGCACCGTCCTCCAGGCCTTCGGCCGCATCTTCGGGAACCTCGGTGGCGTATGTGTACGCGTGATAGCTGTTTCCGCCGATGGTCCCTTCGACGCTGCCCGTCTGGTGGATGGTCTGTGCAAGTGAGTTGCCTGCCAGTAACAGGACGGTGAGTGCAATCAGCTGGAGCATTCTGTGACGGTAGTTCATTGATGATCCTTCCCGGGTTGACGGCCCGTGATGCCTGAACTGCCGCATGCTACTTCCGGGCCGTCAATCCGGCGTCCATGCGAACTCAGTCCCGCTTGAACGGTGCTCCTGACGTGATCAGCTCGCGCATGCGGTCGGCCTTGCCCCAGTCGTTCCACATCAGGGCGCCCACGAGGCGGCCGTCCTCCAGGTAGTGGATGGTGCCTTTCCTGAACGGTTCGCTCCAGCGGGCCACCGTTTCCAGGTTGCGGTCCGCCAGGCCAACGCCTTCGAAACCCAGGTCGAACAGGTCGGAGTAGAACAGCTGCAGCTTCCGGTACGGTGCGCTTGCGCCGGCCATGGCCATCCCCGCGTGCAGGCCGGTCTCGTTGGCGTTCTGCTCGTGTTCCACGCGCCGCCGCCGTTTCAGGGCGGGACTCCAGACGCTGGCTACGTCGCCCGCAGCGAAGATGTGCGGGTCGCTGCTGCGCATGTCCTGGTCCACTTCGATGCCGTTGTCGAGCGTCAGGCCAGCCTGCCTGGCGAGTTCCAGCTCCGGGATGATGCCGAGGCCGGCCACCACCACGTCCGCCTCAGCCTCGCTGGCGTCACTGAACGTGACACGACTGTGCGCGCCCGTCTGATGCACGGCTTCAACCAGCCGGCCAGGCAGCACTTCCACGCCCTTCTCCCCGTAATAGCTGTTCAGGTACTCGCCCAGATCATCAGGCAGAATCCGCCCCAACAGTGTCTGCTCAGGGAAGGCGATCTGCACCTCGTGGCCGTTGAGCCGCAGCGCCGCGGCGAGTTCAGCGCCGATGTAACCACCGCCGAGCACGAGCACGCGGCGCGGTTCGGAAGTCAGCTCGCGGAGCCGGTGATAGTCGGCCAGCGTGCGGTAGTAGATGACGCCCTCGTCAGGCCCGGTGAGGCGCCTGGGGCTTCCGCCGGTGGCCAGGAGCAGCTTTCCGTAGTGCCAGGTTCGGCCCTGGTCGTCGGTCACAGTCTGGGCGGCCGCGTCGACTGTTTCGATGCGGGTGCTGAGGTGCATGTGCACGCCCAGGTCGCCCGTATCACGCATGATCTCGTCCGGCGTCTGGTCCTGCCACAGTCCCTTGGAGAGGGGCGGCCTGTTGTAAGGCGCGTGGGTTTCGGCGCTGAAGAGGCCGATGCTGCCGCCACTGTCGACCTCGCGTATGCCCCGTGCTGCCGCGTCGGCAGCCATGCCGCCGCCAACCAGCAGATAATCGTAAGAGTCCATCTCCCTGCCTCCTTCTCGCTCGCGGTCAGTCCAGTTCCGCTGCAGCTTCCAGCATCCTGGCGCCCGAGCCTTCTTCTGCCAGCTGGTCATCGGGGTTCACCAGCGCGCACGCCTTCATCGACAGGCAACCACAGCCGATGCAGCCAAGCAGCTGGTCTTCCAGTTCCTCGATCGCCTTGCGGCGCACTTCCAGGACCCGCATCCACTCCCGCGAGGCGCGCCGCCAATCCTCATCGGTGGGCCTGTGTTGCATGGGCACGTCTTCCAGGGCGGTGCGGATGCCGTCCAGGCCGATGCCCAGGCGCCGACCCACCGTGACCAGCGAGATGCGCCGCAGCATGTGGCGGGGGTATCTGCGCTGGTTGCCGGTGGTGCGATACGACTGGATGAGTCCCAGTTCCTCGTAGTAGTGAAGCGCCGAGCGTGCCACTCCGGTGCGTTCGCTGACTTCGCCGATGGCCAGCAGCTGGTCGGCTGCGTACTCACCTGTCCGGTCGTCGGTCATGGCTCATTGTAGTACCGCAACCGCTTGACCTCAAGTGCACTTGAGGTTTTACACTCTATTCCGGGTGGAGGTGCGTCCGCCCGCGTTCAAGGGAGCCAGTAGAAATGCCAAGCACGGTTGACAAGTTTCGTGACGCCTTCAGGAGCCATCCGGCCGGGGTGGCCATTGTGGCCGCCACAGTGGATGGCAATCCGGTGGGCATGACCATTTCCAGCCTGGCGTCACTGACGCTCGAGCCACTGGCCCTCACCTTCAATGTTTCACGTGAGACAGGCACGCAGGCAGCCCTGCTGCGCGCTGATGGTTTCATGGTTCACCTGCTGGGAACGGAGCACGCCGAGCTGGCGGACAACTTCGCCAGGCCGGACGGCATCCGCTTCTCAGAGGAACAGGGCTGGGACGTTCTTCCGACCGGCGAACCGTACCTGCCGTCTGCTCCCTATGGCCTGCGGACCAGGGTCCTGCAGCGGATCCGGGTCGGCAGCAGCACGATCGTGGCAGCCGAAGTGCTGTCCGTACTGCGGGGGCCCAGGAGTGACGCCCTTATCTATCACAACCGCAGTTTCCTGGGCGTTTCCGAAACCGAATCAGTCAGCTGAACGGGTGGCCAGCCGCTCGCCGGACGCCGGCGGCGCACCGACTTCACGCTCCACCTTGGTGGCCAGTGGCTTCTCATGCATGAACCACAGCAGCACGGCAGTGATGACACCCAGCGGGAACATGTAAACGAAAACTGGAATCAGTGCGTCATTGTAGGCGCCCACGATGATGCTGCGGATGCCCTCAGGCAGTGACAGCACGAAGGCAGGCGTCAGTGAGCTGGCGCCATCGGCAGGAGCGGCTCCTGCCGGCAACCTCTCCTGCAGCAGGCTTGTCAGCCTGACGGTGAACACCGCACCCACCACAGCGGCGCCCAGGCTGCTGCCCACCTGCCGGAAGTAGTTGTTGGCTGCGGTGGCCGTGCCGACCAGTTCGTGGCGGAACGTATTCTGAACAATCAGGGTCAGGATCTGCATGTTGGCGCCCAGGCCCACGCCGATCAGCGCCATGAAAACGCAGATCAGCACCACGCTGGTTCCCGCCTGCACTGTGGACAGCAGGGCCACGCCGGCAGTCAGGATCAACGCCCCGACGATGGGGATGGTTTTGTAACGACCCGACCGGGACACCATCACTCCCGTGCCGATCGAAGTGATCAGCATGCAGGCCATCATCGGCACCATGAGCAGTCCCGCCACCGTGGCGCTGGCGCCAACCGCCATCTGGAAGTAGGTGGGCATGTAACCGACCACCCCGAACATCGCGAGTGCCACGAGCAGCGAAGAGATGGTGGTCAGCACGAAGTTGCGTTCACGGAACATGAACATCGGCATCACTGGTTCAACGGCATGTGACTCCACATGGATGAACGCGATCACGGCCACAACCAGTACCGTCGCCAGCCCCAGGATTACCGGCGAATCCCATTCGTAGACGGATCCGCCCCAGGTGCCTATCAACACGACAGCGGCCGTCTGCACAACCAGAAGCATCATGCCCAGGTAGTCAATGCTGGGCCGCACGGCACGCTGCACGGCCGGCAGTTTCAGCAGCATCACGGTGGCGACCAGGGCGATGGCGCCCAACGGCACGTTCATCCAGAAGGCCCAGCGCCAGCCGGGACCTTCGGTGATCCAGCCACCGAGCAGCGGACCGGCGACGCTGGAGAAGGCGAAGGCCCCGCCCATGATGCCCATGTACTTGCCGCGGTCACGGGCCGGCACCACGTCGGCGATGGCGGCCTGGGACAGGATTATGAGGCCACCGCCACCCAGTCCCTGGATGGCGCGGGCGATGATCAGCGTGATCATGTCGGGAGCCAGGCCACCCAGCACCGAACCGAGCACGAACGCCAGGATCGCGGCCAGCAACAATGGCTTGCGGCCGAGCAGGTCACTGAGCTTGCCGTAGATGGGCATCATCACCGTGGTGCTCAGCATGTAGGCGGTGATCACCCAGGGCATCAGCTCCACGCTGTGCAACTCGCCGGCGATGGTGGGCAAGGCGCTGGAAAGCACCATCTGGCTCAACGAGGCAAGAAGCATCACGATTATCAGCGTGACGAAGATGAGGCCGATGTTGCCTGCGTTGGGGTTTGAGGAACTTCTGGCTGAAGACATTGTTACCTGGTGCCCTTCTTGATGGCCGGGCCTCCGACTGTCTTGGTCCAGCTTCGCCGTTCCGGCTAGACTGACACTGGAGCCAGCAGGATGATACAGCAACCCGGAAGCACCGAGAGAGCAGCATACTTTGTACGCGAGTCAGAATCCCGCTTCAGGCCAACAATTCACGTTGGTGGCGGCTGGAATCCCAACGAACAGCACATAGCACCAAGCATCGGCCTGCTCGCCCACGTCGTGCAGCTTGACATGGCGAAGAGGCGCCCGGACGAACTGCAGCTCGTGCGGCTGTCCTGTGACATCCTGGGTACGATTCCGATGGAGTCAGTCGACATCCAGGTCGAAGTCATCCGGCCCGGCCGCACCATCGAACTGGTTGAGGTGCGCATGAGCCACGGTGGACGAACGGCCGTGCTGGCCCGCGCCTGGCTGTCCGCCCGCTTTGACAGCGCAGCTCACGCCGGTTCGGCCTTCGCCCCACTGCCGCCAAGGGAGCAGATGGAACGCTGGCCCAACAGTCACTGGCCCGGGGGATTCGTCAAGGCAGCGCAGATCTGGCAGCACAGACTGGGCCCCGGCCGGGTGCAGTACTGGCTGCGCAGTGACGTGGAGCTGCTGGCAGGCGAGGAAGTGAGCCCCACAGCACGGATGCTGCGCCTCATCGACGTGGCCAACGGAGTGGCCGCGCGTGCAGCACCGGAAGAGGTGGCCTTTCCCAACCTGGACCTGACCGCACACCTGTACCGCGAACCAGTCGGCGAGTTCACGGGCCTCGACTCCGTCCAGTCATACGGCCCGAGCGGCGTGGGGCTGACCGAAAGTGTGCTGCATGACGAGCAGGGACCGTTCGGAAGCTTCTCGCAGATACTGACGGTCAGGCCGCGCTAGGCGCCGCTGCGCGCCGCCTGCACCCGTCCCGCGGCCCAGGCAAGCAGCGCCACCACTCCGAGCAGAAGCAGCAGGACAACTGACAGCGCCGCGGCCTGCTGACCCGTGCCGGCCTGCTCCAACCCGAATATCAGCCAGCCCACCGTCTCCGTTCCGGATCCGGCAAGGAGCGCCGACAGTGAGATCTCCGAAACCGCGCTCAGGAACACAAGCAGGGTCGCCACCGCCACGGTTGGCGCCAGCATCGGCAGCAGCACCCAGCGGATGGTCTGCAGCAGGTTGGCGCCATCCAGCTGTGCGGCCTCCTCCAGCCTTGGGTCCAACTGTCGCCAGGCCGCCTGGATCGGTTGCAGTGCGAACGCCAGGTAATGGCCCACGTAGGCGATGCCAAGCAGCCACAGCGTGCCGTACACACGCACGAACGGCAGTGGCGAGGGCAGCCAGGCGAGGATGAGCGACAGGGCGAACACGATGCCCGGCAGCGCGTAGGGCAAGTCAACCAACAGCTGCAACAGCCAGCTCCCACGCCTCAGCCGCAGCAGCACGTAACCCAGCAGCGTCGCCAGCCCCGCCGCGATGATGCTGGCCAGCGTGGCGAGCAGCAGGCTGTTGCCGAGTGCCCGCGGGAACGACTGCAGTTCGGTCAGCACGAACTGATAGTGGCGCAGGTCCAGGCTGGCCAGTTCAAGCGGCAGACCGTACGCCCTCATCAGGCTGGTGAGAACCAGCGCCACGAACGGCCCCACGGCCATGAGCAGCGAGGCCAGCCACACAAGAGCCGTCAGCCAGCGCCAGGACCCGCTGAGCGGCAACTTCCGGCGCCGCTCCAACTGCGATTCCACCTGTGAGGAACGGCTGTTCAGCCTGTATTGCACCAGCAGCGCCACAGAGGCCACCAGAGCCAGCAGCAGCGCCAATGCAGCGGCGTGCCCCAGCCCGCCGCTGGCGAAGCTGGTCACCCGCTGGTAGATGAGTGTGGGCAGGGTGATGAAGCGACCCGGTATACCCAGCAGCGCAGTGATGCCGAAGTTGCCGGCCGCCGCCAGGAAGGCGAGCATCATGGCTGCCAGCAGGTGCGGCCGCAGGAGCGGCAGGGTGATGAAACGCATGATCTGCCAGGCGCCCGCGCCTTCGATCTGCGCGGCCTCATCCAGGTTGGCCGGCAGGCGGCTCAGGCCCGCCGCCACGGTCAGGTAGGCCACGGGCAGGGCAAAGACGGTGAGCAGCAGGACTATGCCGGGTTCGCCGTACAGGCTCCAGGGCACGCGTTCCAGGCCGAACAGGTCAGCCAGCAGGCGGCTCAGGTGTCCACGCTGCCCCAGCCAGCTGAGCCAGGCCAGTGCCAGGATGTGGGGCGGCACGACCAGCGGCAGCATGATCATCACGCGCAGCGCTGAGCCGCCGGGCACTCGGAACCTCTCGAGCAGCAGTGACAGCATGGTGCCGAAACCGGTGGCCAGCAGTGAGACCAGGACGGATACCCGCAGCGTGTTGCCCAGCGCCCGCAGTGACTGGCTGTTCTCCAGCACCCAACCGAGGGCGTCTGCGGTCAGTCCGCGCAGCAGCAGCCTGCCGAGGGGCAGGGCACTGCTGAAGGCCAGAAACAGCAGCAGTCCCATCAGCGCGATGCCGATGGGACTCAGGATGCGCCGCCGCAGGTTGCGTGCAGGCGTTTCGGCGGCGAGGACTGGCAAATCTACTCGCCGAACAGCTCGGCGAACCGCTCCTTGTCGGCCTCGCGCGTGGCGGCAAGGTCGGCAGCATCGGCTTCCAGGACGGTGAATTCACTGAGCGGCCGGAAGCCGGCGGGCGGTGCCACCGCGTCGCTGAGCGGAAGGTAACCCAGGTCCACGGTCAGCTGCTGGCCGGCCTCGGAAACCAGGAAGTCTATGAAGGCCTGTGCGGCCTCGAGGTTGGGGGTGCCGGCCACAATGGCGGCAGGCTCCGTGATCACCGGCACGTCCTCTTCCGGGTAGACGACGCCGACAGGTGACCCGTCGGCCATCGCGCGCAGCGGCAGGTAATCGACCACCATGCCATAAGGCATCTCGCCCTCGGCCACTCCGCGCAGGACTGCGCCGTTGCCCTGTACCAGGGTCACGTCACTTTGGGCCAGGGTCTCGTAGAACTCCCAGCCGATCCGGGCGTCACGGGTCAGCACGCCCAGGTTGTATGCGGCCGCTCCCGAGTAGTTCGGGCTCGGCAGGATGACCTGTCCGCCGGGCAGCGCTGCGAGTTCCGCCCAGCTGGTCACGGGCTCGCTGATCAGGTCGGTGTTGTAGGTGATCAGGGTGGCCATGGCCTTGGTCCCGAACCAGTAGCCATCCGGATCGAACCAGTTGCTGTCCACAACGCTGCCGCTGGGCTGATGGGCCTGCAGCAGTTCGCGCTCCTTGAGCAGCTCGAAGGTGGGGGCGTCGGCGAGCAGCAGCACGTCAGCCTGCGGTTCGCCGGCCTCCGCTTCCAGCAGGAAGCGGGCGATCACCTGTTCGGTACCGGAACGGAACACCTGGACCTCGACACCGGGGTTGGCGGCCTCGAAGGCCTCGGCCGTTGCGGCAGCGTCAGCGTCGGGCTGGGAAGTGTAGAGCCTGAGGGTGCCGCTGGGTTGGGCCAGGGTGGTCCCGAGCAGCAGCAAGGTGGTGATGGTGATTGCGTGGCGCATGATTCCTCCAGAGATAGTGCCATTATGCCGCGGCGCAGCACCTGCCGGCAGGATACGCATACAGGGTCAGCTGCGGGTCAGCTCTGCCCAGCCTCGCCGGGAACGCGGGTCACGTCCACCCAGCCGGCCGCACCGCTGGCCTCCTCGAGCTCCTGCAGGTTCATCTCTACCGCCGAGTTGGTGCTGCCTGCTGCCGGATAGACGGTCGTGAAGCGCTTCAGTGATTCATCAAGGTACACGCGGGTACCGTCAGGGTTGGCGAAGGGGCATACGCCGCCCACGGGATGGCCGGTGAGCGGCTCCACCAGATCGGCGGGCAGCATGCGGGCTTTGAAGCCGAAGGCGCGCTTGAAGGAGCCGCTGTGAAGGCGGGCGTCACCGGCGGCCACAACCAGGACGGCGTGGTTCTCGTCAGCCCCGTTCAGGAAGGCCAGGGTCTTGGCGATGCGGGCCGGCTCGGTCCCCAGCGCCTGTGCCGCCAGCTCCACGGTGGAGCTCGAGGTTTCGAACTCGACTATGCGGTCGTCCTGGCCGAACCTGGCCAGGTGTTCCCGAACTTGCTTTATTCCCATGAACGTTCCGTCTCAAACTGCATGATCATCAAGCCTTCCCGCGCTCAGGTGCCGGTATGGCCAAAGCCGCCTCTGCCACGGGCGGTGTCATCGAGTTCTGAGGTTTCGGCCCAGTCGACCCGCTCAAAGCGGGCCACCACCAGCTGCGCGACGCGCATGCCGGGTTCAACCGTGAACGGTTCGCTGCCGAGGTTGATGAGCAGCACCTTGATCTCACCGCGGTAATCGGCATCGATGGTGCCCACGCCGTTGGCCATGGTCACGCCAGCCCGGATGGCCAGGCCGCTGCGCCCCCGCACCTGAGCCTCACAGCCGGCCGGCAGGGCGATGGCCAGGCCAGTGGGAATGCCCCGACGTTCGCCCGGTGCCAGCACCAGCGGCACGTCAATGTCAGCCGCCAGGTCCATGCCCGCGGCCTGTTCCGTCTGGTACTCAGGCAGCCTGGCGCTGTCACGCAACCTTCTTATCTTCACCTGCACAGTGGCGTCCTCCCGTACGCGCCCCGAAGGGCACTGGTGCCGAGGATAACGCGCAGGCTGGAGCAGATGAGGCGGCTCACACACGACCGCTGAGTTCATTCTCCGGCGGTGGCTGGCAGCGGGAAGGTCAGGTGGTCAGCAGTACCTTGATGGTGTCACCTCCGGCTGCAGCGCGTTCGAAGGCAGCTGCCAGCTGTTCCAGCGGGTAGCGGTCACTCAGCAGCCGGCTGGTATCGAACGCCTCCAGCAGTTCGAACGCCGAACGGTAATCCTCTGACGTGTACATGAGGCTGCCCTGCAGGCGCAGCTCAAAGTCCTGAACCAGCCCCGCCTGTATCGCGGGGTCGCTGCCGTGCACGCCCACCACCAGCACGGTGCCACCCTTGCGTACGCTGCTGATGGCGCTGCGTAAGGCAGCCTGAACTCCCACGCACTCGAACGCCAGGTCGAACTCCCGCTCAGCCGGCGCCTCGCCCGTGGCGAAGCCCAGCTCGGCGGCCAGTCGCCGGCGCCGCTCATCAGGGTCAAAGACAGTGACGCTCGAGCCGGCGTGGGTGAGGGCGATGGCGCAGAGCAGGCCGATGGTGCCGGCGCCGACGACCGCCGCCCGCCCGGCTGGCCCGGCCAGCCTGACGGCGTGGGTGGCCACTGCCAGTGGCTCCGCCAGCACGGCGGCATCGTCCGGCAGTGCGTCAGGAACGCGGTGCAGCCGGTCAACCGGGGCGTCAAAGGCGCCAGCCATTCCACCCGGCACCTGAAAGCCCATTACCTTCAGTTCCTCACAGATGTTGTAATCACCGCGCCGGCAGGCAGCGCAGTCACCACAGTACAGGGACGGCTCCAGCACCACCCGCTGGTCCGACCAGTCGGGATCCACGGCTTCGCCAAGCCGGCTTACCCGGGCCAGTACTTCGTGTCCCGGATAGACCGGGTAAGTGACGAACGGGTGGTGGCCGGCCAGCACGTGCAGGTCGGAGCCGCAGATGCCGATGGCGATCGGTTCGAGCCGTACGGAGCCCCTGGCCGGGACTTCCGGCAGGGTCACCTCCTCGAGCTCGAGGACGCCTTCGGCCCGGATGACGGCGCGCTTCATGACAGGTCGAACTGCACCTTCATGCGATCAGGGTCATGCTGGGCCAGGCGCATGCCTTCCTCCAGCTGGCTGATGGGCAGAACGTGTGATACCAGCGGAGCGACCTTCACCGCGCCGGTGGCGATCAGGTTGATGGCTTCCATGAAGGTGTTGTTCACTGCGAACGAGCCAACCAGTGAGAGGTCACGGCGGAAGAACTCGTAGGGGCTGACCTGCATCAGGGCATCATCCGGCGCGACGCCGAACGCCCAGATGGTGCCGCCGGCACGCGCATGCCTGATGGCGCCCGACAGCACACTGGGCACGCCGGTGGCATCGGCAACGAGCTCGAAGCCACGCGGGGCGAACTCCTCAAGCTGCTCCAGCTCACCCGGGGTGATGGCAAGGTCAGCGCCAAGCTCCCGGGCCAGTTTCAGGCGTCCCGCCTCCAGGTCCACGATGGCCACGCGGCTGGCGCCGGCGGACTTCACCGCCTGAAGCAGCAGGCAGCCCATCGGTCCGGCGCCGAACACCAGCGCAGTGTCACCAGCGAAGATGCGGATGCGCTTCAAACCCCAGGCCACGCAGGCCAGTGGCTCTATCAGGGCGGCCTCTGCGAAAGGTATGTCGCCTATCGGGTAGACGACCCGTTCGGGCAGCACCAGGTAGCGGGCGAAGGCGCCGTCACGCGTGACGCCAGCGACCTGCAGATTCAGGCACTGGTTGAAGGCGCTGCGGTGGCATTCGCTGCAGGTGAGGCAGGGGATGTTGGGGTCGGCGGTGACGCGCTCGCCCAGCTGCCGTTCGATCACGCCGGGTCCCAGTCTGACGACGGTGCCAGCGAACTCGTGGCCGGGCGTGAGCGGGAAACGTGCCAGCTCGTACTCGCCCTTCAGGATGTGAATGTCGGTGCCGCAGATTCCGGCGCGTGCCACCTCTATCAGCACCTCGCCGTGGCCCGGTTCGGGCACAGCGGCGCCGGTGACTTTGATCTCTCCGGGCCGTTCGAAGCGGCCGGCATGCATCTCTTCAGGTATCACTTGACAGCTCCCATTGTCAGGCCGCTGACCAGTTGCCGCTGCGCGAACCAGCCCGCCAGCAGGACGGGGATCGCGGTGGCGGTGGCCACGGCTGACATCTTGGCTATGAACAGGTCGCCCTGGGCGGCCTTGAAGGTACTTACGTAGACGGACAGTGGCGAGGCCGCCCTGGTGGTCAGGTTGACGGCCAGGAAGAACTCGTTCCAGGTGAAGATGAACGACAGCAGCGCGGTGGCCGCCAGGCCGGGAATCAGCAGCGGCAACAGTACGCTGCGGAACTCCTGCCACAGTCCGGCGCCGTCCAGCTTGGCGGCCTCCATCAGTGCCACCGGCACGTCCTCCATGAAGCCGGTGACCATCCAGATGACCAGAGGCAGGTTCATGGCGCCGAACAGCAGGATCAGGCCGAGGTGTGTGTCCAGCAGGCTCAGGTCGCGGAAGAGGATGAACAGTGGCACGATGACGCCGGCGGGCGGCAGCATGCGGGTGGACATGATCCAGAGCATGCTGGAATCGGTACGTTTGGTCCGGTGGAACGCCATCGCGTAGGCGGCCGGGAAGCCCAGCAGGAGTGCCAGGACGGTGGAGCCGACCGTGATGATCACGGTGTTGATCATGAACTCGATCACTGGTCCGCTGAAGACGGCCACCCGCCAGTTCTCGAAGGTGGGGCTGAAGAAGAACTGCGGCGGGAAGGCGATGGCTCCGGCCTCGGTCTTGAGTGAGGTCAGGCCCATCCACAGGATGGGGAAGAACATGATGAAGGCAGCCAGCAGCGTACCTGCCGCCCACAACCATGTCTTGAATGGTGAGCTCTTCATGCTGTCTCCATTCGTTTCTGCCTGAGCACCTGGACGAAGGCCACGATGACCAGGTTGGCAAGGATGATCGCTATGAGACCGTAGGTGGAGGCGATGCCCAGGTTCCAGCGGCTGAAGGCCTCGAGGTAGATCTGGTACGGCAGGTTGGTGGTCTGCAGCCCCGGACCGCCCGAAGTGATGACGAATATCTCGCCGAATATGTTCAGAACGAAGATGACCTCAAGCAGCACCGCAATCTCGATGAAGCGGCGCAGGTGCGGCAGGATGATGAAACGGAACATCGTGACCGGACCTGCGCCATCCAGCCAGGCGGCCTCGCGCGTCTCGTCCGGCAGTGACTGCAGGCCGGCCAGCAGGATCAGCATCATGAACGGAGTCCACTGCCAGGAGACGATGCCGATGATCGACAGCATCGGTGCCTCCTGGACCAGGTAAACGCTCTGCATGCCGAACAGCTGCATCAGCCAGGCCGAGAGGCCGAAGGAAGGGTCCAGCATCAGGTTCTTCCAGAGGACGGCGGAGGCGACGGGCATGAGCAGGAACGGGCTGATGAGCAGCGTCCGGGCAAGGTTGCGCCCGGGGAACGGGCGGTCGAGCAATATGGCGAACAGCATGCCCAGGATGAAGGTGACCACAACCACCGCCACCGTCAGATAGACGGTGTTGAACAGGACCGTCAGGAAATCCGGGTCGGTGAGTACGCGAGTGAGATTGCGGATCAGCTGCCCGAAGCCGCGGAAGCCGGCGCTGTTCGGACGCAGCAGGTTCCAGTTGCTGAAGGCGAACCAGATAGTCAGGGCGAAAGGCACCTGGGTGACTACGATCAGATAGATGATGGCCGGACTGCTGAGGAAGCGGCGACCATTGAACTTCGGGCGGGACCTTAATGGTGCCCGTGGCCCGGCACTTGCGCTGGCTGAATCCATGCCCTGTTGCCTCCTGTCTGGCCAGGGTGGGTGTTCCGGCCGGGGAAGAGGACCCGGCCGGAACGACGGAGGTTATGCCTGAACTCAGTAGTAGCCGGCGTCGCGCATGGCCTGGTCGGCGGCGCGCTGACCGCGCTCGAGGGCCTCGTCCACGCTGATGTTGCCTGCGAGCGCATCGGCGATCAGCTGGGCCACGTCGTTGCCGATGCCCTGGAACTCAGGGATCTGCACGAACTGCACACCCGGAGCGATCTGCGGGTTGGCGGTGGCGTCGAGCGGATCGGCGGCGTTGATGGCGCCAAGCGTCATGGCTGCGAACGGAGCGGCCTCCTGGTACTCGGCGCGTTCATAGGTGCTGGTGCGGGTGCCCGGGGGAACCGCTGCCCAGCCGCGCTCCTCTGCGACCAGCTCGATGTACTCCTTGGAGGTTGCCCACATGATGAAGCGGAAGGCGGCCTCGGTGGCGTCACTGGTGGTGGGGATGCCGAGGTTCCAGCTCCACAGCCACTGGTTGCCCTTGGCCACGGGGCCGACGGGCGCCAGGGCGTGGGCGATGTCGGGACCGGCCTCGGAACCGGCGAGGAAGCCGGCGGCGACGGTTGCGTCAACCCACATGCCGGCGCGTCCCTGGCTCATGAGTGCCAGTGCCTCGGGGAAGCTGATGCCGGTGACTCCGGGCGGGCCGCAGCGCTGCACCAGGTCGGCGTAGAAGCTGATGGCCGCGTTCCACTCGGGAGTGTCGATGGTGGGGTGGCCCTCGGCGTCGAACCACTGTCCGCCGAAGGTGTTGATGACGGTGGTGATGGGTGCCATGTTGTCACCCCAGCCGGGCTTGCCGCGCAGTACGATGCCGGCGATTCCGGCTTCAGGATCGTGCAGTTCGCAGGCGATCTCGGCGATCTGTTCCCAGGTGGGCTGTTCGGGCATGCTCAGGCCGGCTTCTTCGAGCAGGCGGGCGTTGTACATGGTGAACGAGGATTC